>NZ_JBSFGK010000002.1:0-210098 GCF_053596495.1 Kitasatospora sp. NPDC001683 | reverse complement strand
CGGACCCCAACCTTAACCCCCGGCGGCCCGCCCCCCGGGGGGGGGGGGGGGCCCCCCGCCCCCCCCCCCCCCCGCCCCCCCCGGGGGCCCCCCCCCCCCCCGCCTTCGCGCGGCCCCGGGGCGGGGGGCCCCCGGTCGGGCGGGCTGCGGGTCCGGGGCCCGCTCGTTCCGTCACGAGGGCCGGCCGACGCGGCTCAGGAGCGGACCGCCGCGCCCGCCCAGGAGCGGTTGCCCAGGAGGGTCTTGATGTCCGAGGCGAGCCCGTTGTCGGGGTTCACCTGGAAGCCCAGCTCGTAGAGGGTGTTCTTGTCCCAGTTGGTGGTGAGCAGCCGGACCGGGACGTCGCCGGGGTGGTTCTGGAGGGCGAGTTTGAGTTCGGCGACCACCTCGGGGGTGATCCGGGAGGCCGGCACGGTGATCTGGACCGGCGGTTTGGTACCGAGTTCGGCGGAGGAGACGTCGAGGGTGGTGATCTCCTGGCCGAAGACGCTCAGCGAGCCGTCGCGCTCGTTGAGCCGGCCGCGGATCGAGATCACGTTGTCCTCGACCATCTGATCGGCCATCAGGTTGTAGGTCGCGGGGAAGAACAGCACCTCGACCGAGCCGTCGCGGTCGGCGAGGGTGATGATCGCCCAGGCGTTGCCGGCCTTGTTGATCCGCCGGTCGACGGCGGTGATCAGGCCGGACAGCCGGACCTCGCCCTCGGAGCGGCCGGAGCCGAGGAGTTCGGCGATCGAGGTGTCGCGGTTCTGGGAGAGGATGTGCTCGGCGCCGTCGAGCGGGTGGCTGGAGACGTAGAGGCCGAGCATCTCGCGTTCCAGGGCGAGGAGTTGGCGTCGGGGCCACTCGTTGTCGGTGAGCTGGAAGTCCAGTCCGATGCCGGGCCCGCCGCCGTCGCCGCCGTCGAGGGCGCCGAACAGGTCGTCCTGCCCGATGGCCTGCTGCTTCTTCACCCCGGTGACGGCGTCGATCGCGCTCTCGTGCACGCTGCTGAGCGAGAGCCGGGTGTGGCCGAGCGAGTCGAAGGCGCCCGCCTTGACCAGGGAGTCGACGGTGCGCTTGTTGCAGACCACCAGCTCGACCTTGTCCAGGAAGTCGGCGAAGGAGGTGTACTTGCCCTTCTCGTCGCGGGTCTTCACCAGGGACTCGATCACCGGCACGCCGACGTTGCGCACCGCCTTGAGGCCGAAGCGGACGTCGCTGCCGACGGCGGTGAAGTCGACCACCGACTCGTTGACGTCGGGGGAGAGGATCTTGATGCCCATCTGCCGGCACTCGGCCAGGTAGACGGCCATCTTGTCCTTGTCGTCGGCGACCGAGGTGAGCAGCGCCGCCATGTACTCGGCCGGGTAGTTGGCCTTGAGGTAGGCGGTCTGGTACGAGACCAGGCCGTACGCGGCGGAGTGCGACTTGTTGAACGCGTAGCCGGCGAACGGGACCAGGACGTCCCACACCGCCTGGATGGCCTCGTCGGAGTAGCCGCGCTCCTTGCAGCCCGCGTGGAAGGGCACGAACTCCTTCTCCAGCACCTCCTTCTTCTTCTTGCCCATCGCGCGGCGCAGCAGGTCTGCCTGGCCGAGCGAGTAGCCGGCCAGCACCTGGGCGGCGCGCTGGACCTGCTCCTGGTAGACGATCAGGCCGTAGGTGGGGCCGAGGACGTCCTTGAGCGGTTCCTCCAGCTCGGGGTGGATCGGGATGATCTCCTGCTGGCCGTTCTTGCGCAGCGCGTAGTTGGTGTGCGAGTTCATGCCCATCGGGCCGGGCCGGTACAGCGCGGAGACGGCGGAGATGTCGGCGAACTCGGTGGGCTTCATCAGCTTGAGCAGGGCGCGCATCGGGCCGCCGTCGAGCTGGAACACGCCCAGGGTGTCGCCGCGGGCCAGCAGCTGGTAGGTGGTGGGGTCGTCGATCGGGATCTTCTCGATGTCGACGTCGACGCCCCGGTTGGCCTTCACGATCTTGATGCAGTGGTCGATGATGCCCAGGTTCCGCAGACCCAGGAAGTCCATCTTGATCAGGCCCATGGCTTCGCAGGACGGGTAGTCGAAGCCGGTGATGATCACGCCGTCCTTGTCCCGCATGTGCAGCGGGATCAGGTCGAGCAGCGGGGTGGAGGAGAGGATGACGGCCGCGGCGTGCACACCGGTGCCGCGGATCAGGCCCTCGATGCCCCGCCCGGTGTCGATGATCTTCTTGACGTCCGGTTCGTTCTGGTACAGCGCCCGGATCTCGGTGCCCTCGTTGTAGCGGGGGTGCTTCTCGTCGAACAGGTCGGCCAGCGGCACGCCCTTGCCCATGACGTCCGGCGGCATCGCCTTGGTGATCCGGTCGCCCATCGAGAACGGGTAGCCGAGGATGCGGTTGGCGTCCTTGACGGCGGCCTTGGCCTTGATCGTGCCGAAGGTGTTCACCTGGGCCGTGTAGGCGGCGCCGTACTTCTCGGTCACGTAGCGGACCATCTGGTCGCGCTGGCGGTCGTCGAAGTCGATGTCGACGTCCGGGGGGTTGATGCGCTCGGGGTTGAGGAAGCGCTCGAACAGCAGGTCGTGCTCCAGCGGGTCCAGCTGGGTGATCCCGGTCAGGTAGGCGACCATCGAACCCGCCGCCGAACCACGGCCGGGGCCGACCGGGATGCCGTTGTCCCGGCCGTACTGGCAGATGTCGGCGACCACGAGGAAGTAGGCGTCGAACCCCATCGGGGTGATCACGCCCATCTCCAGCTCGATCCGGTCCAGCACCTCCTGGCTCGGGTTGTCGCCGTACCGGTGCTTCAGCCCGACCTCGATCTTCTTGCGCAGGTACGAGGCCTGGGTCTCGCCCTCGGGCACGTCGAACTGGGGCATCCGGTCGACGTAGCTGAAGACCTCCTCGTACGACTCGACCCGCTCGGCGATCGCGAGGGTGTTGTCGCAGGCCTCCGGCAGTTCGCGGAAGAGCTCGCGCATCTCCTCGGCGGTCTTCACGTAGTAGCCGGTGCCCTGGAACTTGAACCGGTTCGGGTCGTCCTTGTTCTTGCCCACGCCGACGCAGAGCAGGCTGTCGTGGGCGTCGGCCTGGTCGGCGGTGACGTAGTGCGAGTCGTTGGTGGCCAGCAGCGGGATGTTCAACTGCTTGGCCAGCCGCAGGAGGTCGTCGCGGACGTCGCGCTCGATGTCCAGGCCGTGGTCCATCAGCTCCAGGAAGTAGTTCTCCTTGCCGAAGATGTCCTGGTACGCCCCGGCGGCCTTGACCGCCTCCTCGTACTGGCCCAGCCGCAGCCGGGTCTGCACCTCGCCGGAGGGGCAGCCGGTGGTGGCGATGATGCCGCCCGCGTTCGCGGCGATCAGCTCGCGGTCCATCCGGGGCTTCATGTAGTAGCCCTCCATCGACGCGAGCGAGGAGAGCTTGAAGAGGTTCCGCAGGCCGGTGGCGTTCTGCGCCCACATCGTCATGTGGGTGTAGCGGCCGCCGCCGGAGACGTCCTTGCCGCCCTCGCCGTCGGCGCCGGTCGGGCGCTGGCCGCCCGGCGACCAGAACACCTGCTTCTTCAGGAAGCGCGAGCCCGGGGCGACGTACGCCTCGATGCCGATGATCGGCTTCACGGCGGTCTTCGCGGCCGCGTGGAAGAACTCGTACGCCCCGAACATGTTGCCGTGGTCGCTCATCGCGATGGCGGGCATGCCCTGTCTCTCCGCCTCGGCGAACAGCTTGCCGTTCTTCGCCGCCCCGTCCAGCATCGAGTATTCGGTGTGGACGTGCAGGTGCGCGAAGCTGTCGGACACGGCGCTGCTCTCCTCGGTGGACCTCGGGTGGGGGAAGCCGTCCACGCTAGCGGGTCGGCGCGGGCGACGCGCCGAGCGGGGGGTCCTCGGCGGCGACCTTGACGCGTCCTTCCCGTCTCCTTGACAGTTTCCTGACCGGGGAGCTGCGGCAGCCGCCGGGCCGGTTCCGCGACGGCCCGGCGGCCGGTACGGCGTGCCGTCAGGCGCTCGGCCGGGCCTCGGCGAGACCGGGGATCTCGGCGACGCTGGCCAGCACGTGGGTCTGCGGGTGCCCGTCGAAGTCGGCGCGGGTGAGCTCCCCGGTCAGGACCCCGATGACCACGCCGGCCCCGGCGTTGCGGCCGGCCTCGACGTCGACCACGGTGTCCCCGGCGGTCAGCACCCGGCGGGTGTCGATGACCCCGGTCTTCTGCATCGCCCGGTGGATCATGTACGGGGCAGGGCGGCCGCGCGGGACCTCGTCCGAGGTGACCACCGCGTCCAGGTTGCCGCCCTCACCGGTGGACCAGCCGAGCGACTCCAGCAGCGGGTGGGCGACGTCGTCGCTGAAGCCGGTGGTGAGCGCGACCTTGATCCCGCGCCGGCGCAGCTCGGCCAGCGCCTCCTCGACCCCGGGGATGGCCTGCGGGGGAGTGGTCCGGTAGGCCTCGCGCAGGTACTCCGCGAAGGCGGCGTAGCTCTCCTCGACCAGTTCCGGAGTGGGGCTGCCGCCGCCGAGGCGGACCAGGGCGGCGATGGCCTCGCGCTTGTCGGTGCCCATCCAGGTCTGCAGGTCGGCCTCCGCGACGGCCACCCCGTTCCGTTCGACGGCGGTGCGAAGCGCACGGTAGACGGCGCCGGACTCGTTGATGGTGGTACCGGCCATGTCCAGGGCGGCGAGCTCGATCACGGTGTCAGTCCTCTTCGGTGCGGTAGCGGCCGATGACGGTCCGGCCTTCGATGGTGTTCTCGATGGTGAAGGTGGCCATGGCGGGCAGGTAGCGGTCGTCGGCGTACTCCAGCGGCACGCCCCGGCCGGAGGTGGTGAGCCGGCGCACCCGCAGCAGCGGGGCCCCGGTGGGGACCCGCAGCAGTTCGGCGTCGCGCGGTTCGGCGGCGACGGCGTCGATGGTGTGCCGGGCGTGGTGCAGGTCCACCTCGCGGCGCAGCAGCTCCTGGTAGACGGAGCCGGTGTCCGGGTCGAAGTCGAACAGGATGCGGCCGACCTCGTGGACGAAGGTGGACCGTTCCAGCATGGCCGGGACGCCGTCCAGCAGCCGCAGCCGGACGAGTTCGACGACCGGCTCGCCCTCCGCCAGCCCGAGTCGGGCCGCCGCCTCCGGCGACGCCCGTCGGCGGGCCACCTCGAGGGTGCTCTGCCCGGGCTCGCGGCCGATGCTGCGGGCCCACTGGGTGAAGGACAGGAAGGTGTCGAAGGGCTGGGAGGGCGCCGTGCGGCGGGCGATGGGCGGCTTCCCGCGCCCGCCGACCAGGCTGCCCGCGCTGCGCAGCATCGCCAGGGCCTGGCGGACCGGGCCGCGGGAGGTGCCGAACTCGGCGCAGAGCTGCGCCTCGCTGGGCACCGGCTTGCCCTCGGGCCACTCGCCGGACTCGATGCGGCGCTGGAACTCGGCGCCGAGCCGTTGGTGCAGCGGGAGGTCCTCACTTGTCTTCACAAGTCGACTATGACACCCGGGGACGGAACTTCTCAAGGCCGGTCCACCTGCGGATTCCCCTGTTCACCCACTGGATTCCGGTGAAGGTCGGACGGATGAACAGCCGGTAACTTGTACATACATGTCTTGACTCCGGTGTCCGGAAACCCGGAAGCTGGGCCCATGAGCAGCAGCACCGCACCCGTGACCTCCCCCAGCACCGCCCGCAGCGACGTGGTGATCGTCGGCGCCGGCATCATCGGCCTCGCCCACGCCTTCGAGGCGCTGAGCAGGGGACTGTCCGTCACCGTCGTCGACCGCGACCGGCGGCCGGTCGGCGCCTCGGTCCGCAACTTCGGCCACTGCTGCATCAGCGCCCAGGACGGCGACCTGCTCGCCCTCGCGCAGCGCTCCCGGCCGGGCTGGCTGCGCGCCGCCGCGGCCGCCGGCTTCTGGGCCGCCGAGGCCGGCACCCTGGTGGTCGCCCGGTCCGCCACCGAGGCGGCCGTCCTGGAGGAGCTGCACGCCGAACGCGGCGGCGACGCCGTCCGGTTGCGCAGCGCCGCGCAGACGGCCGAGGCGCTCGGCCGGGCGGCCGGCGCGGACGGCGACCTGGTGGGCGGCGCGCTGCTGCCCGCCGACCTGCGGGTCGACCCGCGAGAGGCGGCGCCCGGCCTGGCCCGCTGGGTGGCCGAGCAGCCGCGGGGCCGCGTCCTGTGGGGCACCGCCGTGACCGGCGTCGAGCCCGGCGCGGTGCACACCACCCGCGGTCCGGTCCACGGCGACCGGATCCTGGTCTGCGTCGGCCACGACCTGGACTACCTGTTCCCCGACGTCGCCGAGGACCACGGGATCCAGCGCTGCCGGCTGAGCATGGCGCGGGCCGAGGCCCCGGCCGGGTTCCGCACCGACTCCGCGGTGCTGACCGCCACCTCGATGCTCCGCTACGACGCCTTCACCACCCGGCCCTCGGCCGCCCGGCTGCGGGAGGAGGTGCTCGGCCACAGCGCGGAGCTGCTGGAGATCGGCGCGAACGTGATGTTCACCCGCCGGCCGGACGGCACCGTGCTGCTCGGCGACTCGCACCACTACGACGCCACCACCCCGCCGTTCATCGACGAGCGCACCTACGAGCTGCTGATCGACGCCGTCGCCCGGGTGCTGGGCGTGCCGCGCCTGCGGATCCTGGAGCGCTGGCAGGGCGTCTACGCCAGCAGCCCCCGCGGCCCGCTGCTGGTGCGCGACCTGGCCCCGGGCGTGCGGGCCGTCTCGGTCACCTCGGGCATCGGGATGACGCTCTCCTTCGGCCTCGCGGCCGCCGGCTTCGACGGGACGCTGGCCGCGACGGCCTGAGCCGCCGCCGGTCGGGGCACGTGCCTGCTCGGCACGTGCCCCGCGGTGCTCGGCAGCACCCGGCAGGGCTCAGAACGCGGAGTGGGCGAACCAGTGCGCCAGCAGTTCCTCGTCCCCGGAGACCTCGACCCCGGCCGCGGTGCGGTCGAGCCGGCCGTACAGGAGCAGCAGCAGCTCGGCGGCGGGGGCCCGGACGGTGGCGTCGGCCGCCGTGCCGGTGTCGTCATCGGTGTCGTCGAGGCCGAAGCCGTCGGGGCGCAGCCGGACCAGCCAGTCGCCCTCGCCGTCGGTGCGGGCGAAGCGGATGGTCCGGTCCTCGCCGCGCAGTTCGGCCGTGCCGGGGGCGAAGAAGGCGGCGAAGGGCAGGTTGGTGAGGAACTCGTCCACGCCGTCGGCCGCGAGCACCGGATCGACGTCGAGCTTCAGGCCGAGCGCGAGTTCGGCGTCGACCCGGTGGACGAGGGTCTCGAACAGCATCCGGCGCACCCAGAACCGGGCGTGCTGGTCGGCGCCCCAGGCCCACATCGGCGCGTCGAGGTCGCCCTCGGCGAAGGCCGCGGCGGCCTGCTCGGCGGCCTCGGCCAGCCAGTCCGGGTACTCCTCCGGCCGCTCGGGCAGCCGCAGGTCGACGTCCCGGCTGCGCGGCGGCTCCTGGATCCGCTGGTGGAGCAGGACGGTGAACCACCGCTGCACGCTGCCGGTGTGGCGGACCAGGTCCGCGAGCGTCCACCCCGGGCAGGTGGGCACCGGGAGGGCGGGGTCGGCCTGCCGCACGGCGGCGACGAAGCGGGTGGTCTCGGCGGCGACGGCGGGGCCGTGGTCCAGCGGGGTCATGGGGGCTGTCTCCAGTGCGGGCGGGGCTACGACGACTCTGGCGCTGCCTCCGAGCGCCTCGCGCCCGATGGCTCGCGAGCTGAACTTTTCATCAGTTGAAGCAATCGCGGACGACGCTAGGCCTGAAAGGTTGAGGCTGTCAAGTAACTCTCCGGGCACGCCGCGGTGAGAGCCGCCCGGGCGGTCAGGTGGCGGGAGTGGAGCGGATGGAGAGGCCGGGCCGGCGGCGGTGGACGGTTAGGTAGACCAGACCGTCCGGGCCCGCCGAGACCGCCCGTCGCGCGCCGTGCGGCAGCCAGGCCGTGCACCCCGGGGTCAGCGCCTGCCGCCCGCTGGCCGTCTCCAGCTCGCCGCTGCCGTCGAGCACCTGGACGAGGACGTCCAGGTCCGGCTCCACGTGCCCGGTGACCTCGGCGTTCGCGGGCAGCCGGACGATGTTCGCGTCCAGCTGGCGGCCCTCCTCCCGGAGGCGCCAGAGCGCCCCGCCGCGGTCGGCGGGAGCCTGCTGGAGCAGGGACTCCAGGTGGGTGAGCACACCGGGTCCGGGGTCGGGCGTCAATGCGGCCTCCTGCGGGCGAGTGGGATCGGCCCGTGGATTCTACGGAGGGACCGGGTGCGACGGGCTCGGGCGAGCGGCTCGGGCGAGCGGTCCAGTGACCCGGACTCAGTGGCCCAGGCTCGGTTGGCAGGCTCGATGGGCAAGGCTCAGTCGGCGGCGAGCAGCCGGGTGAGGGCCGCGTCGACGTCCAGGTGGTCGGACTCGGATCCGGCGGGCACCAGGGCGAAGGAGTCCGAGAGGAACGCCGTCACGAGGTCCTCCGGTGCGCTGACCAGGGCCCCGCCGTCCGGCCCCCGCAGGGTGATCAGGACCTCGCCCGCCGACCCCGGACGGACCTTCACATCGCCGCTGCCGGCCGGGCCGAGCCGGCCCTCGTTCAGCAGTTCGCGGCTGAAGTACCAGCACACCCGGGCGGCGTCGCCGGTGCACTGGCACGCGGTCAGCGGGAAGGCCAGGCAGGCCGCGTACGGGAGGCTCGCGTCGAAGCGGAGTTCCGCCTCGACCGGGACGTCGGGCGCCGCGCTGTCGGGGAAGGTCACGGGCACCGGGCGGACGGTGGACAGCTGCATCGATTCGGCTTCCTGTGAGGCGGGGCACCGGACCGGGCGGCCCGGCGTACCTGGGGGCGCCTACCCGGTGGGTCCACGGGCAGCCGGAGGCGGACGAATCTCCACAATTCCCGCGCATCGCCGGGACGTACGGGCCGACGGCGGGCGTCAAGTCCATGTCGTGGCTTTCACTCCTGCGTGTGAAATGGTGGGCTGTCCGGAGCCCCGGACCCGGTCACGGCGGACCCCGGCCGGAGGAAGGTGGGGAGCGGGCCGCTCCCGCGGCCGCACCCTCCCGAACGGAGTCCGAACGTGACCAGCCCCCGGCCCCTCCCGGCAGCCGCCGCGCTGCTGCTCTCCGCGTCCCTCGCGGCCTGCTCCAGCTCGGGCTCCAGCGCCGGCACGCCGTCGATCAGCGCGACGAGCCCCGTGCAGAGCAGCGCGATCGCCACCAGCCCCGCGCAGACCAGTACCGGCGCCGTGAGCCCGACGAGCACCCTGATGGCCTCCTCCCCGTCCAGCACCGGCGCCCTCCACATCACGATCAAGGACTTCGCGTACTCGCCCGCCAGCCTGACGGTCAGCCCCGGTCAGACCGTCACCGTGACGAACCAGGACACCGACGGCCACACCCTCACCGCCTCCGACAAGTCCTTCGACACCGGCACGATCGCACCCGGCGCCACCGCGAGCTTCACCGCGCCGCAGCAGACCGGCGCCCACCCGTACATCTGCGACATCCACCCGTTCATGCACGGCACCCTCATCGTCAGCTGAGCACTCCGTGATCACCCCCGCCCCCGCCCGCCGGCGCCGCTTCGCCCACCTCGCGCTGCGCCTGTCGGCCGCCGCCGGACTCGCGGTGGACGCGGCCGTCCACGCCCGGCTCGCCGACCGGTACGACGCCGTCGGCGACACCATCAGCCAGGGCACCCTGTTCCGCGCCGAATCCGCCGCCGCGAGCCTCGCCGTGCTCCTGCTGCTCCTCCGGCGCCACCACGCCGGCGACCTCTACGCCTGGCTGGTCGCCGCCTCCGCCCTCGGCGCGCTGCTGCTCTACCGCTACGTCGACGTCGGCACCCTCGGCCCGTTGCCGAACATGTACGAGCCGTTCTGGTTCGCCGACAAGACCCTCGCCGCCTGGGCCGAGGGCATCGCCACCGCGGCGCTCACGATCCTGCTGATCGGCCACCGCCGACACCGGATCTGACCACGGCGGGAGCGCCGGACACCGCCCCGCCGCCCGAGTGAACGGGCGGCGCGGCGAGCCGGGCGGCCCGGGCGCCGGGCGGGCCGGAGGTGATGATCGCCGGAATCCCGGAGGCCATCACCGTCGGAGGCGGACATGCGGATCCTGCTCCTCGCCAGCGCGTTCAACAGCCTCAGCCAGCGGCTGCACGCCGAACTGCGCGACCGACGCCATCAGGTCGAGTTCCAACTCGCCGGTGACGACGAGGAGTTGTCCGCCGCCGTGAGCCGGTTCCGGCCGGACGTGCTGCTCGCGCCGATGCTGCGCACCGCGATCCCGCAGCAGGTCTGGTCGGAGCTCACCTGCCTGATCGTCCACCCCGGCCCGCCGGGCGACCGCGGCCCCTCCTCGCTCGACCGGGCGATCCAGGACGGCCGCACCGAATGGGGCGTCACGGTGCTCCAGGCCGAGGCGGAGCTGGACGCCGGACCGGTCTGGGCCGCGGAGCCCTGCCTGCTGCCCGAGCGCGGCAAGAGCGACCTCTACCGCAACGAGGTCTCCGACGCGGCCGTCGCCGCCGCCCTGCTCGCCGTGGAACGCCTCGCCTCCGGCGCGTACGCCCCGCAGCCGCAGCACGGCCCCGGCTGGCACGAGACCGTGCGCACCCGGCCCTTCCTGCGCCAGGAGGGCCGCCGGATCGACTGGGCGGGCGACTCCACCGAGGCGGTGCTGCGCCGGCTCCGCGCCGCGGACTCCCAACCCGGGGTGCTGGACGAGCTGTGCGGCGGCGAGTGGTACCTGCACGGGGGCCACCGCGAGCCGCTGTTGCGCGGCCGGGCGGGCGAGCTGCTCGCCACCCGGGCCGGCGCCGTCTGCCGGGCCACCTCGGACGGCGCGGTGTGGATCCCCGAACTGCGCCGCCGCCGCACCCCCGGCGGGCCCGCGACCTTCAGGCTCCCGGCGGTGACGGCGCTCGGCTCCCTGCTGCCGCCGCTGCCCGAGGCGCCCGCGCCGCTGATGCCGGGCGAGGGAGAGCAGCCCGGCTGGTCGGACATCCGCTACCGCGAGGACGGCCCGGTGGGCCTGCTGCACTTCGCCTTCCCGGGCGGGGCGATGTCCACCGACCACTGCCGTCGGCTGCTGGCGGCGTACCGCTTCGCGCTCGGCCGCCCGACCTCGGTGCTGGTGCTCGGCGGCGGCCGGGACTTCTTCTCCAACGGCATCCACCTCAACGTCATCGAGGCCGCGCCGGACCCGGCCGCCGAGTCCTGGGCCAACATCACCGCGATGGATGACCTGGTCGCCGAGGTGCTCACCACCACCGACCGGCTGGTGGTCTCCGCCCTCGGCGGCAACGCCGCGGCCGGTGGGATGATGCTGGCGCTGGCCGCCGACGAGGTGTGGTGCCGCGGCGGCTCCGTGCTCAACCCCCACTACCGGCTGATGGGCCTGTACGGGTCGGAGTACTGGACGTACACCCTGCCGCGCCGGGTGGGCACGGCGGAGGCCGGGCGGCTGACCGGCCGGGCCCTCCCGGTGTCGGCGGCCGCGGCCGAGCGGATCGGCCTGGTCGACCGGGTGCTGGACTGCGGGCCGGCCGAGTTCGGGGCGAACGCGGCCCACCTGGCCGGGCTGCTCGCCGCCTCGCCCGGCGCCCAGCACCGGATCGCGGCGAAGAAGGCCGCGCGCGAGGCCGACGAGCGGGCGAAGCCGCTCGCCGCGTACCGGGAGGAGGAGCTCGCGGTGATGCGCCGGCAGTTCTTCACACCCGAATCGCCGTACCACGCGCTGCGATCCGCGTTCGTCCGCAAGAGCCCGGTGCCCGCCGGGCTGTTCGCCCGGACGTGACCCGAACGGCCGCGGAGGGCTTGCGCGCTCCGGGCGGTCCGCCCGGTCCGCGGAGCGGCGGCCGATCCGGACCGTTGCTATGACTGGGTCCGAGCCATCCCGTCCGGCTCCCGTCCCCGAGGAGGCATCCTCATGGGTGCTGCAACCGCTGAAACGACCGACACCGACGTGGTGCACATTCTCTGGATCAACGCCGGCCTCAGCTGTGACGGCGACTCCGTCTCGCTGACCGCCGCGATGCAGCCGAGCATCGAGGAGATCGTCACCGGCGCGCTGCCCGGCCTGCCGAAGGTCGCGGTGCACTGGCCGCTGATCGACTTCGAGTGCGGTCCGGTCCAGGGCGCGGACAACTTCGTCGAGTGGTTCTTCAAGGCCGACCGCGGCGAACTCGAACCGTTCGTCCTGGTCGTCGAGGGGTCCATCCCCAACGAGAAGATCAAGAAGGAGGGCTACTGGTGCGGCTTCGGCGACGACCCCGCCACCGGCCAGCCCATCACCACCAGTGAGTGGCTGGACCGGCTCGCTCCCAAGGCGACCGCCGTGGTGGCGATCGGCACCTGCGCCACGTACGGCGGCATCCACGCGATGGCCGGCAACCCGACCGGCGCGATGGGCGTGCCGGACCACCTCGGCTGGGACTGGAAGTCCAAGGCCGGGCTGCCGATCGTCTGCGTGCCCGGCTGCCCGATCCAGCCCGACAACTTCGCCGAGACGCTCACCTACCTGCTGTACCAGCTGGCCGGCTCCGCGCCGATGATCCCGCTGGACGACAAGCTGCGGCCCGCCTGGCTGTTCGGCGCCACTGTGCACGAGGGCTGCGACCGCGGCGGGTACTACGAACAGGGCCAGTTCGCCACCGACTACGGCACCCCCGAGTGCCTGGTGCGCCTCGGCTGCTGGGGCCCGGTCGTCAAGTGCAACGTCGCCAAGCGCGGCTGGACCAACGGCGTCGGCGGCTGCCCGAACGTCGGCGGCATCTGCATCGCCTGCACCATGCCGGGCTTCCCGGACAAGTTCATGCCCTTCATGGACCCGCCGCCCGGCTCGCGCGTGTCCAGCGGCGCCAGCAGCGCGTACGGCCCGCTGATCCGCCGGCTGCGCGCGATCACCCTGAAGACCGTCGACAAGGAACCGAAGTGGCGCCGCACCGGCCGCCACCTGACCACGGGCTACCGCCCGCCCTGGTGACAGGGGAGGGCCGCACACCGCCCCGGTGTGCGGCCCCGTCGACCTCGCAGACAAGGACACGCGGACACGATGGCAACACCGACCACCAGGGCGACCGGCGACGGCAGCGGCCTGACCGAGATGTCCTGGGACCCGATCACCCGGATCGTGGGCAGCCTGGGCATCCACACGAAGATCGACTTCAAGCAGAAGAGGGTCGCGGAGTGCTACAGCACCTCCTCGGTCTTCCGCGGCTACAGCGTCTTCATGCGGGGCAAGGACCCGCGCGACGCCCACTTCATCACCAGCCGGATCTGCGGGATCTGCGGCGACAACCACGCCACCTGCTCGGTCTACACCCAGAACATGGCGTACGGCGTGAAGCCCCCGCACCTGGGGGAGTGGATCATCAACCTCGGCGAGGCCGCCGAGTACATGTTCGACCACAACATCTTCCAGGAGAACCTGGTCGGGGTCGACTACTGCGAGAAGATGGTCAAGGAGACCAACCCGGGCGTCCTGGAGCTCGCCGAGCGCACCGAGGCCCCGCACGCCGGCGACCACGGGTACAAGACCATCGCCGACATCATGCGCTCCCTCAACCCGATCGAGGGCGAGTTCTACCGCGAGGCGCTCCAGGTCAGCCGGTACACCCGGGAGATGTTCTGCCTGATGGAGGGCCGCCACGTGCACCCCTCCACGCTCTACCCGGGCGGCGTCGGCACCGTCGCGACGGTGCAGCTGTTCACCGACTACCTGACCCGGCTGATGCGCTACGTCGAGTTCATGAAGAAGGTCGTGCCGCTGCACGACGACCTCTTCGACTTCTTCTACCAGGCGCTGCCCGGCTACGAGGAGGTCGGCCGGCGCCGCGTCCTGCTCGGCTGCTGGGGCAGCCTCAACGACCCGGACCACTGCGACTTCACGTACCGCAACATGACGGACTGGGGCCGGCGGATGTTCGTCACCCCCGGCATCGTGGTCGACGGCAAGCTCGTCACCAACGACCTGACGCAGATCAACCTCGGCATCCGCATCCTGCTCGGCAGCTCCTACTACGAGGACTGGCAGGGCAAGGAGCTCTTCGTCACCCACGACCCGCTCGGCAACCCCGTCGACCCCCGGCACCCGTGGAACCAGCACACCATCCCGCAGCCCCAGAAGCGGAACTTCGACGACAAGTACAGCTGGGTGATGTCCCCGCGCTGGTTCGACGGCGAGGACCACCTCGCCCTCGACACCGGCGGCGGCCCGATCGCCCGGCTGTGGTCCACCGCCCTGTCCGGGCTGGTCGACATCGGCTACGTCAAGGCCACCGGCCACAGCGTCCTGATCAACCTGCCCCGCTCGATGACCAAGCCCGAGGTCACCTTCGAGTGGAAGATCCCGCAGTGGAGCAACGCGATCGAGCGCAACCGCGCCCGCACCTACTTCCAGGCCTACGCGGCCGCCGCCGCCCTGCACTTCGCCGAGAAGGCGCTCGACGAGGTCCGCGCCGGGCGCAGCCAGACCTGGGAGCGCTTCGAGGTGCCGGACGAGTCGATCGGCTGCGGCTTCACCGAGGCCGTGCGCGGCGTGCTCTCGCACCACATGGTGATCCGTGACGGCAAGATCGCCAACTACCACCCGTACCCGCCCACCCCGTGGAACGCCAGCGTGCGCGACAGCCACGGCACCCCCGGCCCGTACGAGGACGCGGTGCAGAACACGCCGATCTTCGAGGAGAACACCCCGGAGAACTTCAAGGGCATCGACATCATGCGCACCGTGCGCAGCTTCGACCCCTGCCTGCCCTGCGGCGTCCACATGTACGTGGGCGACGGGCGCACCCTGAAGACCATGCACGTGCCCACCGGCCTGAGCGGGCTCACCGCATGACGGCCGAACAGACCGGCCTGCGGATCCAGCAGGCCCTGGACGCCCTGGCCGGCAGCGGCGCGGAGCAGACGGGCGAGCAACTCGTCCGCGACCTCATGGAGTTCTACGGCGAGGGTCTGGCCAGACTCGTCCCGGCGCTGCCCCCGCCCGCCCTGGAACGGCTGCTGGACGACCCGGTGGTGGCCGGGCTGCTGCTCCTGCACGACCTGCACCCCGAGGACGTGACCGCCCGGATCGACCGGGCGCTCGCCGCCCTGCCCGAGCGGGTCGAGGTGCTCGGCTTCGCGCCGGAGACCGGCACCCTGCGGCTGCGCCGCACGGCCACCGGTTGCGGCTGTGGGGAGCAGGAGGTGGAGGCCGCCCTCGCCTGCCACGCCCCCGAGGTGACGGCCCTGGAGCTGGAGCGTGCCCCGCAGCTGCTCCAGATCGGCACCCGCCCGCCGCAGCCCGCGGAGGCGCGATGAACACCCGACGGGTCTCCCGGGACGGGACCGCCCTGCTGCGCCGGCTACGCGAGCCGGCACCGCCCCGGCCCGAGCAGTGCGGCCTCTGCGGCCACGACCTGCCGGCCGGTCACCGCCACCTGGTGGACGTCGAGGAACGCGCCCTGGCCTGCACCTGCACCGCCTGCGGCCTGCTGTTCCGGCAGCCGGGCGCGGCCGGCGGCCGCTACCGCGCCGTGCCGGACCGCTACCTGAGCGACCCGGACGGCGAGCTGGACGAGCAGGCCTGGTCGGTGCTGGGCGTCCCGGTCGGCACCGTGTTCCTGTTCCGCAACGCCGTGCTGGACCGGCTGCTCGCGTTCTACCCCGGGCCGGCCGGCGCCACCGAGAGCGAGCTGGACCAGGAGGCCTGGGAACGCGCCCTCGGCGCCAGCCGGCTGGCCGCCGCCCTGGAACCGGACGTGGAGGCGCTGCTGCTGCGCCGCGCCGAGGGGCGGGTCGAGTCCTTCCTGGTGCCGATCGACGTCTGCTACGAGCTGGTGGGCCGGCTGCGGCGGTGCTGGCACGGCTTCGACGGCGGCGCCGAGGCCCGGGCCGAACTCGACGCCTACTTCGGGCAGTTGGCCGTACGGGCTCGCCCGCTTCGTGCGGAGGTGACGGCGTGACGTCGCTCGGCTTCGCCTGCACGGACGTGCGCTCCGACCCGTACGCGGCCGTGCCGACCCTGGTGTTCCGGCTGCGGATCACCGCGCCGGCCGACATCCGGGTGCACGCCCTCGCCCTGCAGTGCCAGCTGCGGATCGAACCCGGCCGCCGGTCGTACCTCGACGCCGAGGGCGAGCGGCTGGGCGACCTCTTCGGTGAGCGGGAGCGCTGGGCCACCACGCTCAACCCGATCCAGTTCGCGACCGTGCCGCTGCTGGTGCCCGGATTCACCGGGGAGACCGAGGCCGACCTCGCGGTGCCGTGCAGCTACGACCTGGAGGTGGCCTGCGCCCGCTACTTCCGGGCCCTGGAGGGCGGCGAGGTGCCGCTGCTGCTGCTCTTCTCCGGCACCGCCTTCGCCGGCCCCGGCGGCTTCCAGGTCACTCCCGTGCCGTGGGACAAGGAGGCCCGGGTGCGGATGCCGGTGCGGGTCTGGCGGGAGGCCGTCGACCGGCACTTCCCCGGCTGCGGCTGGCTGCGGCTGCCGGAGGACCTGATGGACGAACTGCTGGCCTACCGCTCCCGGCGGGCCCTGCCCTCCTGGGAGGCGACGGTGCGCGAACTGCTCACCACGGCCGCTGTCGGGGAGGGGGCCGGGTGAGCGAGCGAAGAGAGCCCGTCGTCTTCCCCGAGGGGATCGAGCGCGGCTTCGCGGCCGCCCGGCAGATCGCCGACGCGGTGCTGATGGAGGGCTACGTGCTCTACCCGTACCGCGCCTCCGCGGCCAAGAACCGGCTGCGCTGGCAGTTCGGCGTGCTGGTGCCGCCCGAGTACACCGCACAAGGCGGCGAACACTCCCACCAGCGCACCGAGTGCGTCATGGAGGCGCGGCGCGACGACCGGCTGGCGGTCGAGCTGCGCTTCCTGCGGGTCCAGCGGCGTACCGTCGAACGGGCCGCCGACGGCGGCGGGTTCGAGCCGGTGGAGCAGCTGGAGCTCGCCGACCGGGTGCTCGTCGAGTGGGACGAGGCCGTCGAGGAGCGAATCGAACTCCTATTGCCCATCAGTGAGTTGACCGGAGAGGTCGTGCAGCACGGGTTCCGGCTGCCGGGCGTCGGCGGGACGGAGCTGCTGCACGAGCACGGCAGCGCCGTCGGTCGGCTGGTGCGCCGGCGCGAACAGGTCGACGGGCTGGTGCGGTTGAGGGTCGAGGAACTGCCCGGACCGTACCGGGCGCAGCGCCTGACCGTGGAGGTGGAGAACGCCTCCGAGTGGACACCGAGCCTGGAGGCGGGCCGCGAGGAGGCGCTGCCGCGCTCCCTGGTCTCCACCCACCTGCTGCTCGGGCTGGAGCACGGCCGCTTCCTGTCGGTCGCCGATCCGCCCGAGTGGGCCCGGTCGGCCGTCGAGCACTGCTGCAACGAGCGCACCTGGCCGGTGCCGGCCGGACCGGACGGCGGGGACCAGGTGGTGCTGTCCTCGCCGATCATCCTGGAGGACCACCCGCGGATCGCCCCGGAGAGCCTCGGCCCCCTGTACGACGCCACCGAGATCGACGAGATCCTGGCCCTGCGGACGGCGGCCCTGACCGACCAGGAGAAGCGGGAGGCGCGGGGCACCGACGACCGGGCCGGCGCCGTGATCGACCTCGCCGGGTCCATGCCGCCCGAGGTGCTGGAACGGCTGCACGGCGCGATCCGCGGGCTGCGCGAGATCACCGGCGACCGCGCCGGCCCGGAGCAGCCCTGGTGGGACCCGGGCAACGACCCGGAGGTCGATCCCGAACGGGACCGGGTGCTGGTCGACGGTCACCGGGTCGGCGCGGGCAGCCGGGTGCTGCTGCGGCCCGGACGGCGGCGCACCGACGCGCAGGACCTCTTCCTGGACGGGCGCACGGCCGTGGTGGAGGCGGTGCTGCACGACCTCGACGGCTCGGTGCACCTGGCCGTCACGGTGGAGGACGACCCGGGTGCGGACCTGTGGCGGGCCCAGGGGCGCTTCCGGTACTTCCAGCCCGACGAGGTCACCCCGCTGGAGGAGTCGTGAGCCGGCCGGCCGTGCTGGTCGCAGGGGTGGGCAACGTCTTCCTCGGCGACGACGGGTTCGGCGTGGAGACCGTCCGGCGCCTCGCCGCCCACCCGATGCCGGACGGCGTCGAGGTGGTCGACGTCGGCGTGCGCGGCGTCGACCTGGCGTACCGGCTGCTCGACGGCTACCGCACCGCCGTCCTGGTCGACGCCACCTGCCGCGGTGGCGCGCCCGGCACGGTGTACCTGATCGAGGCGGCCGCCGAGCCGCTGGAGGTGCCCGTCCTGGACGGGCACCGGATGGGGCCGGACGCCGTGCTCGGGCTGCTCGCCACGCTCGCCGCCGGTACCGGGGGCGAGCCGCCCGGACGGGTGCTGGTGGTCGGCTGCGAGCCGGCGTCGCTGGAGGAGGGCATCGGACTGAGCGAACCCGTCGCCGCCGCCGTCGAGGAGGCCGTCCGCGTGGTCCTGGGGGCCGTGGCGGAGGCCCTGTCGGTGGCGGAGGCCCTGCCGTCGGAGAGGAGGACGACACCATGCTGAGGAAACTCTTCTGCGCGGCCCTGCTGGCGGGGCTCGGCGCGCTGGTCTGGCAGAGCCTGCCCGACCTCCAGCGGTACCTGAAGATCTCGCGGATGTGAGCCGCGGATTGCTGCGAACGGTGCAGCCCCGGACGCGGTGGCGGCGCGGCTTCGAGCCGTCGCCGCCACCGCGCCCTGTAATGGGGCGCGTTGCCGGCCGCCGTGGAAAGGGACCGATGCACGAGATGTCGATCGCCGCCGCCGTCGTCGAGCAGGTGGACACCGCCGCGCGCGAACACGGCGCCCCCGCGGTGGCGCGAGTGCGGTTGCGGGTCGGCGAGTTGGCGGGCGTCGTCCCCGAGGCCCTCGACTTCTGCTTCGAACTCGCCTGCACCGGAACGCTGGTGGAGGGCGCGGCGCTGGACACCGAGCCGGTCGCGGCACGGGCCCGCTGCGCACCCTGCGGCGTCGAATGGGCCGTCGGCATGCCGCCGGACCTCGCCTGCCCGGACTGCCGCCGGGGCAGCGGCGTCGAGCTGCTGTCCGGGCGCGAGCTCCAGATCCTCGACGTCCAGTGGGCCGGGCCCTCGGGCGCCCCGGCCGAACAGAAAGGCTGAAGCCGATGTGCCAGACCGAACCCGCGGGGCAGACGGTCGACCTGCGGCGGGCGGTGCTCGCCCGGAACGACGACGGCGCCCGCGGACTGCGGGCCGCGCTGACCGCCCGCGGGACGGTCGCGGTCAACCTGCTCTCCAGCCCCGGCAGCGGCAAGACCGCCCTGCTGGAAGCCGAGTTGGGGCTCGCCCGACGGCGCGGGGTGTCCGTCGCCGCGCTCACCGCCGACCTCGCCACCGAGAACGACGCCCTGCGGCTGGCCCGTTCGGGAGCGCCGGTGAAACAGGTGTTCACCGACGGGCTCTGCCACCTGGAGGCCCGGATGCTCGCCGGGCACCTGGACGGCTGGCTGCCCGGGGACTGCCGGCTGCTGTTCGTGGAGAACGTCGGCAACCTGGTCTGCCCGGCCTCCTACGACCTCGGTGAATCGCTGCGGGTGGTCCTGGCCTCGGTGACCGAGGGCGAGGACAAGCCGCTCAAGTACCCCACCGCGTTCGGGCTGGCCAACCTGGTGCTGGTCACCAAGGCGGACCTCGCCGCGGCGGCCGAGTTCGACGAGACGGTGTTCCTCGCCAACGTCCAGCGGGTCAACCCCGGAGTGGAGGTGGTGCCCACCTCCGCCCGCACCGGCGACGGCGTCGGCGCGCTGCTGGACCGGGCGCTCGCCGTGCTGGACGGCGCCGCGCCGCACCGGCCGGTGATGGCCGCCGGGTACGCGCACCGGGGACACGCGCACGAGGGGCACCACCACCCGGCGCCGGAGCCGTCGTGACGGTGCTCGACCACGAGCGGAGGCGGGTCGCCGTCCGCGGCCTGGTGCAGGGCGTCGGCTTCCGGCCGTTCGTCTTCGGGCTGGCCGGGGAACTCGGACTGGCCGGCAGCGTCACCAACACCGGCGAGGGCGTGCTCGCCGAGGTCGAGGGCAGTCGGGAGGCCCTCGACGCCTTCTGCCGGAGGGTGGCCGAGGACGCGCCGCCGCTCGCCCGGGTCACCTCCGTCGAGCACGAGCCGCTCGCCGCCACCGGCGCCACCGGCTTCACCATCACGGCCTCCCGCACCGACGGCCCGCGCGCCACCCTGATCCCGCCCGACGTCGCCGTCTGCGCCGACTGCCTGGCCGAACTCACCGACCCCGCCGACCGGCGCCACCGGCACCCGTTCATCAGCTGCACCAACTGCGGCCCCCGGCACACCATCGTCACCGGCCTGCCCTACGACCGGGCCAACACCACCATGGCCGGCTTCCCGATGTGCGCGGACTGCGCCCGGGAGTTCACCGACCCCGCCGACCGCCGCTTCCACGCCCAGCCCGTCGCCTGCCACGGCTGCGGACCACGGCTCACCCTGACCGTCCCCGGGCACGCCGACCGCCGCGACGAGGACGCCCTCGGCGGGGCCCGGCGGCTGCTCGCCGACGGGGCGATCCTCGCCGTCAAGGGCATCGGCGGCTACCACCTCGCCTGCGACGCGCGCGACCACGGGGCCGTCGACCTGCTGCGCCGGCGCAAGCGCCGCGGCGACAAGCCCTTCGCCCTGATGGCCCGTGACCTCGCCACCGTCGAGGCACTGCTGCCGCTCGGGCCCGTCGAACGGGAACTGCTCACCGGACCGGTGCGGCCGATCGTCCTGCTGCGCCGCCCCGGCGGGTTCGCCGCGGAACTCCCGGCGGTCGCCCCGGGCAGCCCCGACCTCGGGGTGATGCTCCCGTACACGCCGCTGCACCACCTGCTGCTGGCCGCCCCCGGACCGGACCTGCTGGTGATGACCAGCGCCAACCTCTCCGGGGAGCCGATCGTCACCGACGACCGGGAGGCGCTCGGCGCGCTCGCCCCGCTGGTCGACGGCTGGCTCGGCCACGACCGGCCGATCCAGGTGCCCTGCGAGGACTCCGTGGTGCGGGTGGTGGACGGCGAACAGCTGCCGCTGCGCCGCTCGCGCGGGTACGCCCCGCTGCCGCTCCCGCTGCCGGTGCCCGTCCGGCCGGTGCTGGCCGTCGGCGGGGACCTGAAGAACACCTTCGCGCTGGCCCGCGACGGCTACGCCTGGCTGTCCGGCCACATCGGCGACATGGACGACCTGGCCACGCTGCGCGCCTTCGACCGCGCGGTCGACCAGCTCGGCGCGGTCAGCGGGGTGCGGCCCGAACTGCTGGTCGCCGACCGCCACCCCGGCTACCGTTCGCTCCACCACGCCGGGCGCACCGCCGCCGGCCGGCCGGTGCGCCGGGTGCAGCACCACCACGCCCACATCGCCGCGGTCATGGCCGAACACGGGCTGGACGGCGGCCGGCCGGTCCTCGGGGTGGCCTTCGACGGCACCGGCTACGGCGAGGACGGCGCGATCTGGGGCGGCGAGGTGCTGCTCGCCGACTACGACGGATTCCGCCGCCTCGCCCACCTCGCCTACGTGCCGCTGCCCGGCGGGGCCGCGGCCGTCGAGCGCCCGTACCGCACGGCGCTGGCGCAGCTGCGCGCGGCCGGGCTGCCCTGGGCCGCCGGACTGCCGCCGGTCCAGGCCTGTCCCGGTGACGAACTGCGACTGCTGGAGCGGCAGTTGGAGCGCGGACTGAACTGCGTGTCGACCTCCAGCATGGGCCGGCTGTTCGACGCGGTGTCCTCGCTCGCCGGGATCTGCCACCGGGCCGGGTACGAGGCCCAGGCGGCGATCGAACTGGAGGCGGCCGCAGTGGAGTTCGGCCCGGCGGCGGGCTACGGCTTCGGGCTTCTCGCCGACGAGGACGGCTGGGTCGTCGAACCCGGGCCGGTGCTGGCCGGGGTGGTGGCGGACCTGGCCGCGGGCGCGCCGACGGGGCTGATCGCCGCGCGCTTCCACGCCGCGGTGGCCGACGCCGTCCGGCAGGTCTGCGCGGCCGCCCGCGACCGGCACGGCAGCACCACGGTCGCGCTCAGCGGCGGCGTCTTCGCCAACGCGCTGCTCTCCGCGGCCTGCGCGAGCGGCCTCCGGGAGGACGGCTTCACCGTGCTGCGGCACCGCCGGGTGCCGCCCAACGACGGAGGGCTGGCGCTCGGCCAGCTGATGGTGGCCGGCCGGTCGTCGGCCGCCCGGGAGGAGTGAGAGCGGATGTGCCTGGCGGTGCCCGGCAGGGTGACGGAGATCGGGGAGCGCGACGGGACGAGGATGGCGGTGATGGACTTCGGCGGGGTCGTCAAGGACGTCTGCCTGGAGTACCTGCCGGACTTGGAGGTGGGGGAGTACGCGATCGTCCACGTGGGCTTCGCGCTGCAGCGGCTGGACGAGGAGTCGGCCCGGCGGACCCTGCGGCTGTTCGAGGAACTCGGGCTGCTGCAGGAGGAGTTCGGCGACCCGTGGGAGGCCGCCGGGGCGGCGGGAGTGGCTGAGGAGGTCGAGCGGTGAAGTACCTGGAGGAGTTCCGCAACCCCGAGCTGGCCGAGGGCCTGCTCGCGGACATCAGGGCGACGGTCACCCGGCCCTGGGCGCTGATGGAGGTGTGCGGCGGCCAGACGCACAGCATCATCCGGCATGGCATCGACCAACTCCTGCCGGACGAGGTTGAGTTGATCCATGGTCCGGGCTGCCCGGTGTGCGTCACCCCGCTGGAGGTGATCGACCGGGCGCTCGCGATCGCCGCCCGACCGGAGGTGGTCTTCTGCTCCTTCGGGGACATGCTGCGGGTGCCCGGCACCGACCGCGACCTGTTCCGGGTGCGGGGTGAGGGCGGCGACGTCCGGGTGGTGTACTCGCCACTGGACGCGCTGAGGATCGCCCGGGAGAACCCGGACCGGGAGGTGGTCTTCTTCGGCATCGGCTTCGAGACGACCGCCCCGCCGAACGCCATGGCCGTCCACCTCGCGAAGAAGCAGGGCCTGCGCAACTTCAGCATGCTGGTCTCGCACGTGCGGGTTCCCCCGGCCATCGAGGCGATCATGGCCTCACCGGACTGCCGGGTCCAGGGCTTCCTGGCCGCCGGGCACGTGTGCAGCGTGATGGGCACCGCCGAGTACCCGGCGCTCGCGGAGCGCCACCGGGTGCCGATCGTGGTCACCGGCTTCGAGCCGCTGGACATCCTCGAAGGCATCCGGCGGACCGTGCGGCAGCTGGAGCGCGGCGAGCACACCGTCGACAACGCCTACGCCAGGGCCGTCCGGCCCGAGGGCAACCCGGCGGCCCGCGCCATGCTGGAGGACGTCTTCGAGGTGACCGACAGTTCCTGGCGGGGCATCGGCGTGATCCCGCAGAGCGGTTGGCGGCTCGCGCGGCGCTACCGGGAGCACGATGCCGAGCACCGCTTCGACGTCGCGGGCATCCGCACCCGCGAACCCGCCCGGTGCCGGGCCGGCGAGGTGCTGCAGGGGCTGCTGAAGCCCCACCAGTGCGAGGCCTTCGGCACGGTCTGCACCCCGCGCACGCCGCTCGGCGCCACCATGGTCTCCAGCGAGGGCGCCTGCGCCGCGTACTACCTCTACCGGCGGCTGAGCACGCCGGGCCCGGCTCAGGAGGCGAGCCCCGTTGGCTGACACCGAACTGCGCACCGACCCGGCCGCGCCGGACTTCTCCGGCTGGAGCTGCCCGCTGCCGCTGCGGGACCACCCCCGGGTGGTGATGGGCCACGGCGGCGGCGGGGCGATGTCCGCCGAACTGGTGGAGAACCTGTTCGCGCCCGCGTTCGGCGGGCCGGCACTGGCCGGGCTCGGCGACTCGGCCGTCCTCGAACTCGGCGGCGCGCGGCTGGCGTTCTCCACCGACTCCTACGTGGTGCGGCCGCTGTTCTTCCCCGGCGGCTGCATCGGCGACCTCGCCGTCAACGGCACGGTCAACGACCTCGCGATGAGCGGAGCCCGGGCGGCCTACCTGTCCTGCGGCTTCATCCTGGAGGAGGGGGTGGAGCTGGCCCTCGTCGACCGGATCGCCCGGGCGCTCGGCGCCGCCGCCCGTACCGCCGGAGTGGAGGTGGCCACCGGGGACACCAAGGTGGTCGAGGCCGGGCACGGGGACGGCGTCTACCTGAACACCGCCGGCATCGGGCTCGTCCCGGCCGGGGTCGACATCCGCCCGCAGCGGGCCCGCCCGGGCGACGTGGTGATCGTCAGCGGGCCGATCGGGCTGCACGGGGTGGCGATCCTGAGCGTCCGGGAGGGCCTGGAGTTCGGGGTCGAGGTGCGCAGCGACTGCGCGGCGCTCGGCGGCCTGGTCGAGGCGATGCTCGGCGCCACCCGCGATCTGCACGTGCTGCGCGACCCCACCCGGGGCGGGCTGGCCGCGGCGCTCAACGAGATCGCGGCGGCGGCCGGGGTGGGCGTGGGCTTGAGCGAACGCGCCGTCCCCGTCCCTGACCCGGTGGCCAACGCGTGCGCGGTACTGGGCCTGGACCCGATGTACATCGCCAACGAGGGCAAGCTCGTCGCCTTCGTCCCGCGCGCCGAGGCCGACGCCGTGCTCGCCGCCATGCGCGCCCACCCGCTCGGCGCGGAGGCGGTGGCCATCGGCGAGTGCGTCGAGGACCACCCCGGCATGGTCGTCGCCCGCACCGGCTTCGGCGGCACCCGCGTGGTCGACCTGCCGATGGGCGAACAACTGCCCCGGATCTGCTGACCACGGCTCCCCGGGCGGATCGGACCGCCGGCCGGGGAAACCGATTTCCGTTTCGGCGGGGTTGTCGCATAAGGTGATCTCACCGACGCGGGGTGGAGCAGCTCGGTAGCTCGCTGGGCTCATAACCCAGAGGTCGCAGGTTCAAATCCTGTCCCCGCTACCAGCAGGAGCCGGGGTCGGCGCGATTGATCGCGCCGACCCCGGCTTCTTTGCGTTCCGGGCGCGGTGTCGGCGTCCGTGGCGGCGGGACCATTGGAGATTTCACCGCGGTCGCCTCTCCACCAACTCCCTTGCGAGCGAGGACTGATGGCTTGCCGTCAGTTCACCGGTGAAGAGGGAATCTTGATGAGGCCCTGACATCACATCAGGTTACTTTAGGGTAATTTAATGGTGTCGTCCGGGTGAACGTCCCCGGCCTCCTTTGAAGGACTCGTACGTGCTCTCTCACCAGTTCCGCCGTTCCGGTCGCCGTCTGGCCGGGTCCGCGCTGGCCCTTGTCGCTGCTGTTGCCGTGCTGCCCGTTGCTCCCGCGTTCGCGGATCCGGCTCCCGTGCCGGGGGCGGCGGCGCAGGCCGATGCCACTGCGCACCTGGACGCGGTGCAGCAGGCGTTGCGCCGGGTGTCGCCGGGGCTGGAGGGGACGGTGTGGGAGCGGACGGCGGGCAATCGGCTGGACGCCCCGGCGGGGGATCCGGGTGGGTGGCTGTTGCAGACGCCGGGGTGCTGGGGGGACGCCTCGTGCACCCGGCGGGCGGGGACCAAGCGGCTGCTCGACAAGATGCGGGAGAACATCTCGCGGGCGACCCGGACCGTCGACATCTCGACTCTCGCGCCGTTCCCGGACGGTGCGTTCCAGGACGCCATCGTGGACGGCCTCAAGGCGTCGGTCGCCGCCGGGAACGCGCCGCACGTGCGGATCCTGGCCGGGGCCGCGCCGCTGTACAACATCACCGCGCTGCCGTCGAAGTACCGGGACGAGCTGGTGTCCCGGCTCGGTGGCGCGGCCGGCAGCGTGACCATCGAGGTGGCCTCGATGACCACCGCCAAGACCGCGTTCTCCTGGAACCACTCCAAGTTGCTGGTCGTCGACGGGCAGAGCGTCATCACCGGCGGGATCAACGACTGGAAGGCCGACTACCTCGACACCGCCCACCCGGTCACCGACGTCGACCTGGCGCTGAACGGTCCGGCCGCCGCCTCCGCCGGCTCCTACCTGGACACCCTGTGGGACTGGACCTGCCGCAACACCGGTGTCTTCTCGGCCGCCTGGTTCGCCTCGACCAACGGCTCCGGCTGCACCCCCGACCTGGAGCGACGCCTCAACCCGGCGGCCGGGCAGGTGCCCGCCACCGGCGATCTGCCGGTGATCGCCGTCGGCGGCCTGGGCGTCGGGATCCGCGACACCGACCCGGCCTCCGGCTACCGCCCGGACCGGGCGCCCGCCGCCGCCGACCTCAAGTGCGGCCCGATCGGCCTGCACGACAACACCAACGACGACCGCGACTACGCGACGGTCAACCCCGAGGAGACCGCGCTGCGCGCGCTGATCGCGAGCGCCGGCAGCCGGATCGACATCTCCCAGCAGGACGTCACCGGCACCTGCCCGCCGTTGCCCCGCTACGACGTGCGGCTGTTCGACCTGCTCGCGGGCAAGCTCGCGGACGGCGTGAAGGTCCGCATCGTGGTCAGCGACCCCGGCAACCGGGGCGCCGTCGGCAGCGGCGGCTACTCGCAGATCAAGTCCCTGAACGAGATCAGCGACACCCTCGCCGCCCGCCTCACCGCCCGCCTCGGCGACCCGGCCAAGGCGCGGACGACGATGTGCCAGAACCTCCAACTCGCCCCGTTCCGCGCCTCCTCGGCCCCGACCTGGGCCGACGGCCACCCGTACGCGCTGCACCACAAGCTGGTCTCGGTCGACGGATCCGCCTTCTTCATCGGCTCCAAGAACCTCTACCCGGCCTGGCTGCAGGACTTCGGCTACGTCGTCGAGAACCGGACCGCCGCCGCGCAGCTCGACCAGCAGCTGCTGGCCCCGCAGTGGCAGTACTCGCAGGCCGCCGCGACCTTCGACTACAGCCGGGGCCTCTGCCAGGGCTGACATCCGGTCAACCCATGCCCACGCATCGGGCCGCCGTCGCCGGAACCCCCGGTGACGGCGGCCCGGTCCTGCGCACCCTGGACGGCGGGTCACCCGCTGCGCCAGCATGGAACCCCATGCCCGAGACGCCGAAGTCCGCCCGCAGGATCGCCGATGAGCTACGTCGCCCAGGTGGCGGCACTCGACCCGGCGACCTCGACCAGACTCGGCCTCCACCCCGAGGACCACCGGCAACCGGACCTGTCACCGGAGGGGTTCGAGGCGCTCGCCGAACTCGCCCGGCGGACGCTGACCGCACTCGACACCGCGGTGCCCGTGCACACCGCCGCAATCCCCGACCCCGCCGCCGACCCCGCCGACGCGGACTGCGCCCGCCTGCTGCGCGAGCGGCTCACCGCCGAACTCGCCGTGCACGAGGCCAGGGACCACTTCCGCGAGCTGCGCAACGTCAACTCCCCCCTGCACAAGGTGCGGGGCGTCTTCACCATGATGCCCACCGACACCGCCGAGCACTGGGCCGCCGTCGCCGGGCGGCTGCGCAACGTCCCCGGCGCACTGGACGGTTACCGGGCCACGCTGGCCGAGGGCATCACCCGCGGGCTGCTCTGCGCGCCCCGGCAGGCCCGCGCGGCGATCGCCCAACTGGACGCCTGGACCGGCCGGAACGGCCGACCCGGCGGCGGGGCGAGCTGGTTCACCGGCTTCGTCGCGGCCGGTCCCGCCCCACTGCGACCCGAACTCGACGCCGCCGCCGAGCGCGCGACCGCCGCCGTCGCCGCCTTCCGGGACTGGCTGGCCGACACCTACCTGCCCGCCGCCGACGGCACCCCGGACGCCGTCGGCCGCGAGCGCTACCTGCGCTCCGCCCGCTGGGCCAACGGTGCCGAGATCGACCCGGCCGAGGCGTACGCCTGGGCCTGGGAGGAGTTCCACCGTACGGCCGCCGAGATGCGGGCCGAGGCGGAGCGCATCCTCCCCGGTGCCGGCGTCCGGGCCACCATGGACCACCTCAACGCCCACGGCCACGCCGTCGAGGGCGAGGAGAACGTCCGCGCCTGGTTGCAGCAGGTCATGGACGAGGCGATCGACGCCCTCGACGGCACCCACTTCGACATCACCGGCCCGATGCGCCGGGTGGAGTCCAGGATCGCGCCGCCGGGAAGCTCGGGCGCGCCCTACTACAACGGCCCCAGCCTCGACTTCAGCCGCCCCGGCCGCACCTACCTGCCCGCGCTCGGCCGTCGGTCCTTCCCCACCTGGCAGCTCGTCAGCACCTGGTACCACGAGGGCGTCCCCGGCCACCACCTGCAGACCGCCCGCTGGACCGCCTGCGCCGACCGGCTCAGTACCTACCAGATCACCCTCGGCGCGGTGAGCGCCAACAAGGAGGGCTGGGCGCTGTACGCCGAGCGCCTGATGGACGAGCTGGGCTTCCTGACCGACCCCGCCCGGCGCCTCGGCTACCTGGACAAGCAGATGCTCCGGATCATCCGGGTGATCGTCGACATCGGCATGCACCTGGAACTCGCCATCCCGGCCGACTCGGCCACCAGCGAATGGAGCAGCTGCCCGGGCGAACGCTGGACCCCGGCCCTCGCCCTCGAGTTCATGGCCGCCCACCACGGCAGCGAGCTCCCGCGCCGCACCAGCGAGATCGACCGCTACCTCGGCTGGCCGGGCCAGGCCATCGGCTACAAGCTGGGCGAACGGGCCTGGCTGCAGGGCCGCGAGGCGGCCCGGCGCCGCCAGGGCGCCGACTTCGACCTCAGGGCCTGGCACACCGGCGTGCTCGCCCAGGGCTCCCTCGGCCTGGACGACCTGGCCGCCCGGCTCGCCGAGGGGTAGCCCCGGTCAGCGGTTGTGACACCCCACCGGCGCCGGGGCTATCGTGAGATGAGAAGCCGAAGACGCGGGGATCGCGCGCCTCGGGAGGGGCCGGACCGCTCCCAGGAGGGCGTCATGAACGACGTGGCAGGACCCGGCGGGAACCCCCCGGCGCCGGACCAGGAGCGGGTGCAACTGGCCTACCAGGTGGCCATGAACCTGTGCGACGCCCAGGACCGTACGGTCGGGAACCTCAGAACCAGGGCGTCCGGGATCTTCGCGGCCGCCGCCTTCGTGGTCACCTTCTCGTCCTCCGTGCACCTGATCGGGAACGCCGCGGCAGTCGAGTTCCCGCTCTGGGCGGCCGTTTCGCTGCTGGGCGTCATCCTGGTCCAGGGCTTCGTCGTCATGCTGGTGGTCTGGCCGAGGCCCTTCACGTTCGGTCACTCCGTGATGGAGGTGCTGGACCCGCCGTCGGCCGAGGCGGGCGGTCCGCCCGTCAACCGGGCGCTGGTGCTCCGGCTGGTGCACACCCTGAACGAGAACAAGCGGCAGATCGAACTGTTGGCCCGCTACTACCGGTGGGCCACGCTCCTGTTGCTGGTCGAGGTCGCGCTCGTCCTCGCGGCGGTGATCTCACAGTTGTGACCGTCCGTGATCGGAGTGGGAGATGTCGGATCGGATCGGGAAAGGCCAGGGCCGGAAGCGGGAGGACCAGGACAACCGGTGGCCCACCTATCGGAGCGTGGAAAACGACCGACTGATCCTGCGCCTGGTCGTTCCCGAGGGTGTCGACGCCGCCGGCGTCGGAGAGATCCTGACCCGGCACGACGTGCGCTTCTCGAACGTCGAGGACCTGTCCGGCGAGGCGGAGAACGTCCAGGTGGACCTGATCGGCGGCGAGGAGATGGCGGACCGGGCCGAGGCCGTCCTCAGGAACGAGTTCGTGGGCAGCACACGCAGCGACGACTGAGGTGCCCGCACGCAGGATCGCCGGGAGCAGACGATGGAACGCGACGTCCTGGAACTGGAGATCTCGGGCCACGACGACCGCTACTCCGTCCGGGCCTGGGCCGGAGGCGGACCCCGGGCGTCGGCCGACGGCGTCCCGCTGAAGGTCGCGGAGCTGCGGACGACAGCCGGCACGCTGCAGGTCCCGGTCCGGAGGCTGAACCTGGTGGCGAGGTCGGGCGGCGGCGAGTTCTCCATCCGGGGCGACACCGCACGTCAGATCGGTGACGCGCTGTTCGAGGCGGCCCTCCCCGGCGAGGTAGCGGAGCTGTACGCCAGCACCCGGCGTGCCGCGGCGGCGCGGGGCCGGCACCTGAGGCTGGTGCTGCGCCTGGACGACCCGCAGCTGGCCGTGCTCCCCTGGGAGCTGATGCACAGCAAGGAGTTCGGATACCTGTGCCTGGACCACGCGCTGGTGCGCCGGGTCGAACCGGCCCACAGCGTGGCGGCGCTCAAGGCGGATTCGCCCCTGCAGGTGCTGGCGGTGGCCGCCCGGGCGCCGGACAAGCCCCGGCTGGACGTCGGCAGGGAACGCAACCACCTGAAGCGCAGCTTGGCGGCGCTGGAACGCGGGGACCTCGCCCACCTGCGCTGGGTGACCGCCCAGGACTGGACGGCGATGTTCGCCGCGCTGACCGGGGGCTGCCACGTCTTCCACTTCGTGGGCCACGGCCACTACGACGAACCCAGGCAGGAGGGTGCGCTGGCCTCCGCCAACGTCTCCGGAGAGCCGGCGGACATCCATGCCGAGCCCCTGGGCAAGGTCATCGGGGAAGCCGCCCCGAGGCCCCAGCTGGTGGTCCTGAACGGCTGCGAGACCGGTAGCGCGAGCGACCAGGCCCCCTTCTCAAGCGTCGCGGGAGCACTGCTGCGGTTCGTCCCGGCCGTGGTGGCCATGCAGTTCAAGGTCACCGACGCCGCGGCGATCGTCTTCGCCCGGTTCTTCTACCAGGCACTGATCGCGCTGCGCCGCCCGATCGACGTGGCCGTGCACCAGGGGCGGCTCGCCATGCTGCTGGAGGACGACGAAAGCCTCGCCTGGGCCACGCCGGTGCTCTACGTCCGCGATGACCAGGACATCCGGCTGTTCGACATCGAGCGACCGCAGGCCCACCAGGAGAAGGCCGCCGAGAATCTGGTGGTCGACGAGGCGCGGCTGATCGCGGCCGACGCGGCCCGCCGCACCCGGGTCACCGGCACACCCGCGCTGGTCCAGGACCGGGCGGCGGAGCCCGCGCTCGGGGACTTCGAACTGCTCTGCCCGACCGCCCGCCGCGGTCTGGTCCACCTGCGGCGCAGGAACGACACGGCGGGCATTCCGTGGGATCCGCCGGCCACCGTTCTGCCGGAGCTCGAAGGGGCGGAGGCGGTGGGGATGGTGGAGAGCGACCTCGATGGCGGGCGGGGCAGTCTGGAGGTGGTGGCACGGGTGGGGGAGGAGTTGTGGTTCGCGTGGAACGGGACGCGGGAGCCGGATGGCTGGCAGCTGATGGCGGAGCCGATCGCGGCCGGGGCGAGCGGCAACCCGGTGCTGCTGCAGGACCGGTTGGGGGATCCGGGGGACTTCGAGCTGGTGTGCCCGGCGGTCGGTGGCGGCCTGCTGCACCTGCGCCGCAGCAACGACGTACGGGGCTACCCGTGGAGCGAACCGTACGCCTTCGGGCTGGAGCTCGGGGCGGTGGACGGGGTGGGGATGGTGGAGAGCGACCTCGGTGGCGGGCGGGGCAGTCTGGAGGTGGTGGCACGGGTGGGGGAGGAGTTGTGGTTCGCGTGGAACGGGACGCGGGAGCCGGATGGCTGGCAGCTGATGGCGGAGCCGATCGCGGCCGGGGCGAGCGGCAACCCGGTGCTGCTGCAGGACCGGTTGGGGGATCCGGGGGACTTCGAGCTGGTGTGCCCGGCGGTCGGTGGCGGCCTGCTGCACCTGCGGCGCAGGAACGGCGTCGCCGGCCTGCCCTGGAGCCGGCCCTACGCGATCGCCCGGGACCTGGAGGTCGACGCCGTCTGCATGGTCCAGAGCACCTTCGGCGGCCGGGACGGTCGGCCGGGCGGCAACCTCGAACTCATCGCGCGGGTGGGCGACTCGCTGGAGTTCTTCTGGAAAGGGCCGCCGCCCGGCTTCTGGCGGCACCTCGCCTTCGATCCCCGGCACCCGCTGGTCACGGCCCTGGCACCGAGCGGCGGCGAACCGGATCCGGGAACCCGCCGACGCTGAGGGACGCGAGATCCGCTTCGGCATCCGGCTGCGCCGCGGTCGGTCGCTGAGGGCGGCCGGCCGGAGGCTGGAGAAGCTCTGCGGGGGGGTCGGCTACGCCTCGTCCAGCTCGCGGAGGGCGTGCTCGACGGCGCGGTGGAAGGCCGGGTACGCGACCGTTGGCGGGGCGAGGGGCCGTGGGTGACCGGGCAGTCCTCGTCCTCGGTGGAGTTGTACACGGTCAACCGGACCTCGGTGCCGTGGGCGAGGGCGGTACCCGTTCCTGGGAGAACCAACGCTGATCGGCCTCGGGGCGCAGCGAGGAAAGGCAGGCCGTCACTCCCCATCCCTGCCCCTGAGTCGGTCGTGTCCGAGTCAGAGGTGCGAGCATGACCGGATGACTGCGAGTTCCCATGAGCTACACGAGCTGCACCGGGTGACGACACCGGTTCTGGAGATCGCCTACCACCGGACCGGTGAGCGCCGCCGGAGGACCGACGCTCCGGTCATCCTGCTGCACGGCTTCCCCTACGACGTACGGGCCTACGACGACGTGACGCGGCTGCTCGCGGAGGCCGGCCGGGAGGTGCTGGTGCCGTACCTGCGAGGGTTCGGGCCGACCCGGTTCCGGGCCGAGGCGACCCTGCGCAGCGGCCAACAGGCCGCGCTCGGAGAGGACTTGACCGACTTCATGGACGCGCTGGGGATCGAGCGGGCCGTCGTCGCGGGCTACGACTGGGGCGGGCGCGCGGCCTGCGTCGTCGCGGCCACCAGCCCGGAGCGGATCCACGGTCTGGTGACGGCCGGTGGCTACACCATCCAGAACATCGCCGGCGCGACGGAACCAGCGGCGCCGGAGGCGGAGCACAACTTCTGGTACCAGTACTACTTCCACTCGGAGCGAGGCCGCCGCGGGCTGGAGCGCAACCGCGAGGAGCTGTGCGGGCTGCTCTGGCGGCTGTGGTCGCCGACCTGGGCGGCGGCCGAGGAGGCGTTCGCCGCCTCCGCGCCCAGCCTGCACAACCCGGACTTCGTCGAGGTGTCGATCCACTCCTACCGGCACCGCTACGGCCTGGTGGACGGGGACCCGCGCTACCAGGCGCTGGAGGACCGGCTCGCCGCCCAGCCGCCGATCGAGGTGCCCACGGTGGTGCTGGTGGGCGGTGCCAACGGGGTGATCGCGCCCGCCGACCAGCAGGGCACCGAGCGGTTCACCGGTCCGTGCGAGCTGCGCACTCTCCCCGGGGTGGGCCACAACGTCCCGCAGGAGGCGCCGGAGGCCTTCGCCGAGGCGGTCCTGAGCCTGAGCTGATCCTGTGCCGAGCGTGAGCCTGAGCCTGAGCCTGAGCCTGAGCCTGAGCCTGAGCTGATTCTGACCTGGTCCCGTGCTGAGCCCGTCCTGAGCTGATCCCCGGGCCGAGGCGCGGGGGCCGCCCGGCGGCGGCCCCCGCGCTCATCCGGCCGTTACTAACCGTGCGTGACGCACTTGTTGGCGCTGTTGGACCACAGGCCCTGGAGGTCGAAGGTGCCGGTGCTCAGGGTGACGTAGGCGTCGAGGTTCTCGCACTCGTCGCCGATCTCTCCGCCGCCGCCGTTCCAGCCGATGCTGGGCCAGAAGTCGGTGACGGTCTCGGCGTACTCGTGGGTCTCGGTGGACTCGATGCCGGAGAGCAGTCGGCCGTCCGTGAACGTGGTGCAGGCGCCCGCTCCCTGGTCCGGGATGTACGGCAGGTTGGTGTAGGCCAGGGTGCCGTAGGAGCTGCTGGTCTTGTCGTGCCAGGCGCAGAAGCCGGTGTTGGGGAAGCCGTCCGGGTGGGTGCCGGTGGCGGAGACCACCACGTACTGGGCGTTGAGGTTGGGCGCCTGGGTGGTGTTGCCGAAGTGGGCGGCGGCCTTGCCGGCCTCGGCGGCGATCTGGGTGCTGGTCGCGTTGCCGGGGGCGGCGGCGGAGTTGTCGAACCAGACGCCGGCCAGCGGTGAGGACGTGGGGTGCTGGACGTGGATGCCGTTGGTGCCACAGTTGGTGGTGCCCTTGGCGACGCCCTCGCAGTACTGGTCGAGGATGGTGCCCCAGGTGTCCTGGCTGCCGTAGAGGCCCTTGAACATGTTCTGCATGTCCGGCGCCACCCCCGCCGGGTCGGAGGACCACTGGCTCCCCCAGAAGACCAGGTACACCTTCGGGGTGGGGGACACCACGCCCTGGCTCGCGGAGGAGCGGACCGAGAGGGTGTTGGTGGTGGTCGCGGCCGTGCGCTGGGCGGCACCCGAGTGGAGCGGCTTGGCCCCGAAGTGGGCGGGTGCCGGGGCGGGTTGCGCCTCGGCCCCGGTGGCCAGCGTGGTGGTGCCGAAGGCGGCCAGGGCCAGCGCGGTGAGGGTGTGGGCGGCGGCCTTGAGCGGTGTGCGCATGCGTCTGCTCCCGAGTGTGAGGGTGTGGGAGGTTTATCCGTGCCCGTTGGGCCCGGACACCACATCAACTCGGGGGCGGCGCCGTCCAGATGGTGGACGCGGCGGTGCGAATCCTTTGCCGTGCTCATACCAAGTCCTTGTCGGTGAACCGCCGGCGACACCGGGTTGGGTCGTCCGTGACAACCGGCACTACGATGCGCAGCGACGTTTGCCGATCGATCGACGGGGGATCCGATGACGGGTCAGTGGCAGGAGCTGGGCACGTCCGGCGGGATCGAGGCGTACGTGCACCGCCCGGCGGGCGAGGTGCGCGGCGCGGTGGTGGTCTGCTCGGAGCTGTACGGGGTCAACCCGTACCTGCGGGGCGTCTGTGCCGAGCTGGCGGACCTCGGGTACGTGGCGGTGGCACCGGACTTCTACTGGCGCAGCGCCCGCCGCACCGAACTCGGCTACAGCGCCGAGGAGCGCGAGGCGGGCCTGGTGCTGATGCGCGCGCTGGACCGCGACGAGCTGGTCGCCGACGCCGCCGAGGCGCTGGCCGCCGCCCTGGCCCTGGCCGACGGGCGCGGCGTGGCCTTCGTCGGGACGAGCATGGGCGGGCACATCGCGGTGCGCGCGGCCACCGAGCTGCGCTTCGAGCTGGCCGCGGTGTTCTACCCGGGCTGGCTGCTCAACTCCGGTTTCCCGCTGGTCGGTCCGGTGCCGCCGCTGGAGACCGCCGAGCGGATCGCCGCCAACGGCGTGTACCTGCTGGGCTTCTGCGGCGAGCTGGACCACATCCTCCCGCAGCCGGAATGGCAGGAGGCCGAACGACGGTTGACGGACGCCAAGGTGGGGCACGAGTTGGTCACCTATCCGGGCGCCCGGCACGGCTTCGCGTCCGACCGCCCGGAGGACCACGACGCCGCCGCGACGGCCGACGCCTGGCGGCGCGTCCACGAGGCGCTGGCCGAGCGGCTGTAGCTCGTTCCGGCTTCCGGTGTTCCGGCTTTCGACGGGGGAGGGCGATGGACGAGCAGCAGCGCACCGAGCCCTGGTACGCCACCGCGCTGCGGGCCGGGCTGGAACTGGTCGGGTGGATCGGCCTGCCGGTCGCGCTGTGGCCGCACTCGATCCTGCTGGCGATCGGCGTGGACGTGCTGCTGATCGGTGTCCCGGCGCTGCTGCAGACGCCCGGGGACAAGCCGGGGACGGTCGTCGCGGTGCCCGGCTGGGTCACGATCGTCATGGTCCTCGCCGAACTCGCGGGCGCGGTCACCGCCGCCTGGCTGCTCTTCCCGAGCTGGGCGGCGGTGCTGGCCACGCTGCTCGCGCTGGCCTGTTGCGGCACCGAACTGCCGCGTTGGCGCCGCCTGTTGAGCTCATGAACGGGCCCCGGTGCGCCAGGCGCCGGGGCCCGCTCGGGCACGTCGGTCAGTGCAGGACGTCCAGGAAGTTGGTGGCGTTGTCGACGAAGTAGACGGCGTCCCGGTCCAGGTCCACCGCGAGGCCGAACAGCGCGCCCGCGCCCGGCGGGCTGCCACTGCTGTCGAGCGTACGGACGGCGACCTGGTCGCCCGCCGGGGTGGTCTCGACGATGTTGCCGTCCCCGGAGTTCACCGTGAGGATGTCGCCGCCGGGGGCGATGGCGAGGCCGAGCGGGCCGCGGAGGTGGCCGTCGGTACTGACCACGGTGCCGGTGCCGGCGTCGCTGCTGCGGTGGACGGCGTCGGGGATCGCGGTGATCCGGTTGCCGAGGGTGTCCGCCACGTAGAGCGTGTCGTCGTGGCCGAGGCCGACGCCGGTCGGGCCGATCACCAGGGCGGCGGGGTCGGTCCGCTCGCCGAAGCCCGAGCCGATCACGGTGGTCGCGATCCGCCGCGGCGGCTGGTCGCCCTCGCGGCACAGGGTGATCCGCAGCACGGTGCCCTGGTCGACCTCGTGCCCATTGCCGGCCACCGTGCCGTTGAGCACGTTGGTGACGAACAGCTCGTCGGTGTCGCCGTGGCTGACGGCGGTCATGTCCCAGGGGCCGTTGATGCCGTCCCCGGCGATGGTCTCGCGGACCGTGCCGTTGCTGTCCAGCACCAGCAGGCAGCCGGCCTGGGCGGTGGCGGAGGTGCCGTCCGAGGTGGGCAGGCTGCCGACCACGACCCAGCCGCCCGGCAGCACGGTCAGCGCGGTGGTGAGGCCGACGCCGCCGGGGCAGGGACCGGGCAGGTTCGCCGGGTCGATCTGGGCGAACAGTCTGGTGGTGCCGTTCGGGCTCACCTGCACCAGGGTGGTGCCGGTGCCCTGCTGGTTCTGCTTGTTGTTGAAGTTGCTGACCAGGACGTTGCCGCGGTGCAGCTTGCCGACGGTGTGCCGGACGGTGAAGGTGCCGTACGGGTTCACGTCGCCGTTGCCCGGGACGGTCGAGGCGATCTGGGAGACGGTGTTCAGCGGACCGAGGAAGGGGGGCTGGGCGACGGCCCCGGCGGAGGCGGTGGCGCCGAACAGCAGCGTGGCGGTGGCGGCGAGGCCGACCCGCGCCCAGCGCCTGGTCCGGGAAGCGAGCGCGACCGGCGGGCGCGAAGAGTGAGTTCTCATGACTCCAAGTTAGGTAGCCGTCGGCGCATCCGGCGCGGGGGCCTCGGCCGATGGGGCGGTGCGAGGTGGTACGGGTGTGCCGGGAGGCGTCGGTGTGGGCGCGGGTCGGCAGGAGGGAGCGGCTGCTTCCTCTCGGTCAGCCGCCGGCCATCCTCTCCGGGCCGGACGTCCGTTCGGCCGAGCCGGGGAGGGCGGCTCCGTCGTGCGGTCCGTGCCGGCGCAGCAGGACGGCCGCCTCCCGGTCGGTGACCTCGTGGAACTCGCCGTACCAGGGCCCGGCGGCGTGGGCGTAGCGGGGCAGGTGGAGGCAGACCAGGGCGTCGACCTCCCGGCGCAGCTCGTCGGCGATCCGGGCGTCGCACAGCGGCGCCGCGAGGACCAGTCGCGCGGGGCGGTCGCCGAGCAGGGTGCGGACGGCGGTGTGCGCGGTGAGCGCGTCGGTGAGGCCGTCCGAGACCAGGACGACGGTGCGCCCGCGCAGGCACAGCGGAGCCCGGCCGTCGCGGTAGAGCGCCTCGCGGCGGTGCACCTCGGCGCGCTCGCGCTTGACGCTCTCCCCGACCTCGACCGGGGTGACGCCGAGGGTCTTCAGCGACTCCCGGTCGAACAGCGGCGGGTCGCCGTCGGCGATCGCCCCCACCGGGCGGTCGTGGCCGGGCACGCTCAGCGGCCGGACCACCGCGACGTCGAGCGGGGCGTCCAGGGCCTTGGCGATCTCCGCGGCCACCGGCAGTCCGCCGGGCGCCAGGCCGAGCACGACCACCCGGCCGGCGGTCCGGTCGCCGACGAACGGGAGGACCGCCTGGGCGAGTTGGTGTCCGGCGGTGCTTCGGTCGAGGAATCTCACGGGCATGTCTTCTCCTGGTTCGGCCCTCTCCTGGCGGGCGGTCCTCACGCCGCGCTCCGTACCGTGCCGGCGAGGGCGGGGATGGTCCCGCCCGCCAGGACGGCCCGGCGCTGGCTCGGCGACAGCCGGTGGGTGAGCCGGTACTCCTCGTGCCGGGTGGTGTTGTGCGCGGTGATGTGCCCGTCGGCGTCCGCGGCGAGGGCCCGGTGCAGCCCGGGCAGGGTCAGCCGGTCACCGGGCTCGATCCGGTCGTAGTCGGCGGGATCGGCGAACTCCAGGGCGAGGACACCGAAGTTGGCGAGGTTCTGCCAGTGGATCCGGGCGTACGACTTCGCCAGGACGGCGCGCAGCCCGAGCAGCCGCGGGGTGATCGCGGCGTGCTCGCGCGAGGAGCCCTGGCCGTAGTTGTCCCCGGCCACCACCAGGTGGGTCCCGCTCTCCCGGGCCCGGGCCGGGTAGTCGGGGTCGATCCGGGTGAAGGTGAAGTCGGCGAGCTTCGGCAGGTTGGAGCGGTACGGGAGGGCCTTGGCGCCGGCCGGGGAGATCTCGTCGGTGGAGACGTCGTCACCGGTCTTCAGCAGCACGGGCGCGCTCAGCTCGTCCGGCAGCGGGTCCAGATCGGGCAGCGCCGAGATGTTGGGGCCGCGGACCAGCTCGACCGTCCGGGCGCGCTCGGGCGGCAGCGGGGCCTCCAGCATCAGCCGGTTGACGCAGGCGCGCTCCGGCAGGTCCAGCTCGGGCGGCTGCACGCCCTCGCGCAGCGCCCAGGCGCGCGGGTCGGTGATCCGGCCGGTCAGCGCGGAGGCGGCGGCGGTCTCGGGCGAGCAGAGCCACACCGAGTCGTTCAGGGTGCCGGAGCGGCCGGGGAAGTTCCGCGGGAAGGTCCGCAGCGAGTTCCGGCCGGGGGCGGGGGCCTGGCCCATGCCGATGCAGCCAAGACAGCCGGCCTGGTGGATGCGCGCGCCGGCGGCGATCAGGTCGAAGGCGGCGCCGGTGCGCATCAGGTCCTGCAGCACCTCGCGGGAGCTGGGGTTGACGTCGAAGCTGAGCTCGGCGGAGGTCTGCCGCCCGTGCACCATGGCCGCGGCGACGGCGAAGTCGCGCAGGCCGGGGTTGGCGGAGGAGCCGATCACCACCTGGCCGACCGGGGTGCCCGCCACCTCGCTGACCGGGACGACGTTGCCGGGCGAGCTGGGCCGGGCGACCAGCGGTTCCAGGGCGGAGAGGTCGACCCGGTCGGTGAGGTCGTGGCGGCAGCCGGGTTCGGCCGTGACCGGGCGGAAGTCCTCCTCGCGGCCCTCGGCGGCGAGGAAGGCCCGGACCGCGTCGTCGGCGGGGAAGACGCTCGCGGTGGCGCCCAGTTCGGCGCCCATGTTGGCGATCACGTGCCGGTCCATCGCGGTCAGCTGCTCCAGGCCCGGGCCGTGGTACTCCAGGACGCGGTGCAACGCGCCCTTGACGCCGTGGCGGCGCAACAGCTCCAGGATCACGTCCTTGGCGCTCACCCAGTCCGGCAGCCGTCCGACCAGCCGGATGCCCCAGATCTGCGGCATGGTGAGCCGGTACGGCTCGCCGGCCATGGCGAGTGCGACGTCGAGCCCGCCGGTGCCGATGGCGAGCATGCCGAGCGCCCCGCCGGCGCAGGTGTGGGAGTCGGAGCCGAGCAGGGTCTTCCCCGGTACGCCGAAGCGCTGCATGTGGACGGGGTGGGAGACGCCGTTGCCCGGCTTGGAGTACCAGAGCCCGAAGCGGTGGGCGGCCGAGCGCAGGAAGAGGTGGTCCTCGGCATTGCGCTCGTCGGACTGGAGGATGTTGTGGTCGACGTACTGCACGCTGAGCTCGGTGCGGACCCGGTCGAGTCCGAGGGCGTCGAGCTCCTGCATCACCAGGGTGCCGGTGGCGTCCTGGCACAGCGTCTGGTCCACCCGCAGGGCGACCTCCTCGCCGGATACGGGCCGGCCCTCCAGCAGGTGGTCGGTGATCAGCTGCATGGCGACGCCGAGTGGTTCGGTCATGGTCCTCGGCCTCCGGGCGGGTCCGCTGGTGTGGGGGCGGTCAGCTGTTGGGGTCGGCGGCGCTGATGTCGGCGAGCGCGGAGTCCGGGTCCCGCTCCATCGCCAGGTCGCCGATCGAGACCACACCCACCGCCCGGCCGTCGTCCAGCACCGGCAGGCGGCGCAGGGCGTGCCGGCGCATCAGGTCGACGGCGTGCCCGACGTCGTCGTCCGGGGCGACGGAGACCAGCTGGGAGCTGCAGACGTCGCCGACGTTGGTGCTGTCCGGGTCCAGGCCGGCGGCGAGCACCCGGACCACCAGGTCGCGGTCGGTCACCAGGCCGAGGAGCCGGCCGTCGCCCGAGACGTCGTCGGAGACCAGGACGTCCCCGATGGCGGTGTCGCGCATCCAGCGCGCCGCGTCGCGCACCGAGGCCAGCCGCGGCACGGTGACCGGTGCGGGCGTCATGATCTCCTTGATCTTCCGGCTCATCACGTCCTCCAGGGCGATCGGGTACGGGCCCCCGGTACGGTCCCCCGCGCAGGCGCGTCTGCCCGGCGCCGTAGTCCGGAAACCGCTTCCGCGGTCCCGGGCGTGAAGTGCGGGAGGCCGGGATCCGGGGGCGCGGCCCGGGACGGCCGCAGGAGCGCAGCACGGCGCGGCGGCCGGAAGGAGTCCTCCGGCCGCCGCGGGACGTCGAGGTGTCAGGCCGTGGCGAGCGCCACCTCGGTCGACTTGATCAGGGCCACCACCTCGGTGCCCGCCGCGAGGCCGAGGTCGGTGACGGCGTCCTTGGTGATGGCTGCGGTCAGCTCGCCGCCCTGAACCGAGACCTTGACCGTCGCCATGGCGTTGCCGGTGGCGATGTCGGTGACCGTACCGGGGAGCTGGTTGCGGATGCTCAGCCCGGACACCGGGCCGGTGGCGAGGGCGACCTCGGTGGACTTGACCACCGCGTGCACCGCGCTGCCCTCGGCCAGGCCGAGATCCTTCACGGCGTCCGCGGTGACGGCGGCGGTGATGACCTGGCCGCCCTGAAGCCGGGCCTTGACGGTGGCCATGGCCTCGCCGGTGGTGACCGAGGTGACGGTGCCGGGGATCCGGTTGCGAATGCTGAGGCTCATGCGCGGACAACCTCTCGAGGAATCGGTTGCGGCGGTTCCGGAGTTTCCTCCGATTACTCTACCGGGATTGGTCGGGAGAGGATTGGCGGTGCGAATTCGAGGTGAATTGCCGCGAATTCGATTGCGTTTCCATGGGAAATGGCCGCTCTTCCCTCGCAGCTGCGACGGCTCCGGTGCCGGCCGGGTAGCGCCGTGTCCGTTGTTTGAGCCGGCGATGCTGGGCACACGCAAGGGTGGGACACGCGGACCCGCGGGTCGATGTGCCCGTACCGGCGCAGGCCCGCGGGCCGGAGAGCAGGGATCGGAAACGGCCATGAACGACCAGGGATCCACATCATCTACTTCGTCGACGGGCACGGCCCTGCTGCTGCGCCCGGTGGAGTCCGCCGCCTCCGCCGTGCGGCACGTGCCGGGAGCCGGGGCCGTCGGCGGGATGGTCGACGGGGTGCTCGACACCGTCGGACTGGTGTCACCGCGGGCCCGCCGGATCGCCGCCTACACCGGCGCCGGGCTGCTCGGCGTGCTGGGCGTGGTCGAGTGGCCGGTGGCCGCGGCCGGTGCGGCCGCCGTCTGGCTGACCCAGACGCGGCCGAGGAGCCGTGCCGGGGCCGCCTCGGCACCCGCCCGGGCGGGCCGGTCCGCAGCGAAGAGCAGGACGGCGAAGTCGAGCAGGCCGAAGGCCGGGTCCGCAGCCGGGACTTCGCGGACGTCGACGGCGTCCAAGGCGACGGCGTCCAAGTCGACGGCGTCCAAGGCGTCGAAAGCGTCGAAGGCCTCCCGGCCGGGCGGCAAGACGCCGAGCCGCCGTCGTACGACCGCCACCGCGTCCGCCGGGTCGTCCCGGCGGAAGACCGCCTGACCCGGCAGATCGGGGCTGAGCCGTGGTGCTGCGCCGACTCGCCCGACTACCGGCGAAGGGCCTCGGGCTGACCCTGGCCGTACCGGTGGTCCTCGCACGCTCCGCTGTGCCCACGGCCCGCGTCGCCGCCCGGGTGGCCGCCTCGGCTGGGCGGGTCGGGGCCCGGACCACGGTCCGCACCACCGTCCGCACCGCCACGTCGGCCGCCGGGACGGCGGCCCGGATGGGCCGGGTCGCCCGGGCCGCCGCCGAGACGGGCACGGGCTACTGGCACGCGGGCTCGCGGATCCAACTGCCGCTGCGCCCCCGCGCCGCCGGCACGGCGCGCAACGTCGAGGCGGCCGCCCGCCGGGTGGCGCTGGGACTGGCCACCCGGCCGGACGTGATCGCCGCCTACTGGGACGGCGGCCTCGCCCGGCTGGTGGTGCAGCTGACCCAGGACGCGGCCACCGACCGGGTGGTGCAGCGGGCCACCGAACTCGCCGCTAGCCAGCGCCTGGAACGGGTCGACGAGGACGTCCTGGAAACCGCCCACCCCGGGCGGACCGGCAGCATCCGCGCCCAGACGCTCGCCCTGGCCTGCGACGCCGTCGGCTTCACCACGGCCGTCGGGGCACGGGTGCTTCCGCTGCGCACCGGGCCCCGGCTGGCCACCGCCCTGGTCGCCCTGGTCCGCGAGGACCCGGACGTCCGCGCCCTGCTGCGCCGCCGCCTCGGTGACGCCGGCTCCGACCTGGTGCTGGCGGCGGCCGGCGCCGCTTCCTACGGCATCGGGCAGTCGCCCGGCGCGCTGGCCCTGGACGCGGTGCTGCGGACCGGGCGGCTGCTGGAGACGATCGCCGGAGCCGCCGCCTTCGACGCCGCGTACGACACGGTCTGCGCGCCCGGCCGGCTGAGCCTCGCGGGCACCGGAACCGCCCGGCCCGCACTGCGCCCGCTGCCGTACGAGGAGTTCGAGGAGCAGGCGGTCGGCGGCACCCTGCTCGGCGCGGCCGGGGCGCTGCTGTTCACCCGCAACGTGGCGGAGGCGGCCGAGGGGCTGGTGGCGGGCAATCCGAAGGCCGCGCGCTACGGTCCGGTCGCGTTCACCACCGCGCTGGGCACCGTACTCGCCCGCGAGGGCGTCCTGGTCCGCGACCTGGAGCGGCTGCGCCGGCTGGAGCTGGTCGACACCGTGGTGCTGCACCCCGACTCGCTGCGCGGCCCGGGCCGAACGGTCCTGGAGGTCCACCCCACCGCGCCCGACTGGGACCACGACCGGCTGTGGCAGGCCGCCGTCGCGGCCCTGGACCGCCCGGACACGGAACTCGAACTACGTCCGGTGCCGGACCAGTTGGACCGGCCGGACGCCGGAACGGGCCTGCTGGTCGCCGCCGCCGGGGGCGTGGACGTCGGTACCGTCCTGGTCGGACGGGAGATCGCCCCGGTCGCCGAGGCCGCGCTGGACGCCGCCCGACGCGCCGGGCTGCACGTCGTGGTGGCCGACGACGGCACGCTCGGCGACTTCGGCGCCCTGGCCGACCAACTCCTCGGCAATGAACGGTCCTTGGCCGACGCGGTGCGCCAACTCCAGCGCGAAGGGCGGGTGGTGCTCACCGTCGCCCGCGTTCCGGCGGGCGGCGGAGCAGAGTTGACGGGCCGTAACGAGTCGACGGACCGCGCCGAGTTGACGGACAGTGCCCGCGAACTGCTCGCCGGCCTGCTGCGCGGCGACCTCGCGGTCGCGGTCACCGACGCGGACAGCGCGGTGGTGTGGGGCGCGGACCTCCTCCTGCTGAACGGGCTCGACTCCGTCTGGCGGCTGCTGGCCGCGATCCCCGCCGCCCGCACCGTCGCCCGCCACTCCAAGACCCTGGCCGAGGCGAGCGCCGCGCTGTCCGGACTCCTGGTGGTCACCCGGGGCCGGCGGCCGCACGGCACCCTGCCGGTCGCCGCCCGGCTCTCGCCGGTGAACGTGGCGACCGCCGCCGCCCTGGTCTCGGGCTGGCGGGCCGCCCTGCGGGTCGGCACCCGCAGCGCGCCCCACCCGCCGCCGCGCATTCCCTGGCACGCGCTCGCGCCCAAGGAGGCGCTGGCCCGGCTCAAGGGCGTCCGCCGTCCGGTGCGCCGCGGCGGACTGTGGGCCCGGCAACTCGCCGCCCACCCGGCGCTGGGCGCGGCGGGCCGGCTGGTCGGCGCGGTTCGCTCCGAACTCGACGATCCGCTGACACCGGTCCTGCTCGTCGGGGCGACCGCCTCCGCCCTGCTGGGCTCGACCGTGGACGCGGCACTGGTCGCCGGAGCCCTGGCGATGAACGCGCTGATCGGCGCCGTCCAGCGGCTGCGCTCCGAACAGGCCCTGTCCGCACTGGAAGTGACACAGCATCAGAGAGCCACCGTGGTCGACGGCGAGCGGACCCGTACGGTCGCCGCCACCGAGCTCAGGCCCGGTCAGGTGATCGAGCTGAGCACGGGCGAGGTGGTGCCCGCCGACGCCCGACTGATCGAGCTGGACGAGCTGGAGGTCGACGAGTCCGCGCTGACCGGCGAGTCCCTCCCGGTCACGAAACAGCTGGACGCCACCCCGGAGGCCACGGTCGCCGACCGCCGCTGCATGGTCTTCGAGGGCACCACCGTGGTCGCCGGGCACGCCCGGGCCGCCGTGGTCGGCACGGGGGAGGACACCGAGGCCGGACGGGCCGCGCACCTCGCCGCCCGCACCCCGCCCGCCGGGGGCGTCCAGGCCCGGCTGCGCGAACTGACCGACCGCAGCCTGCCGTTCACCCTGCTCGGCGGAGCGGCCGTCGCGGGCCTGGCCGTGCTGCGCGGGCGCCCGGTGCGCCTGGCCGTCCGGGGCGGGCTGGCCGTCGCGGTCGCCGCCGTACCGGAGGGCCTACCGCTGGTGGCCACCGTCGCCCAGCTGGCCGCGGCCCGCCGGCTCAGCCGCCAGGGCGTGCTGGTCCGCACCCCGCGCGCGCTGGAGGCGCTCGGCCGGATGGACACCGTCTGCTTCGACAAGACCGGCACCCTGACCGAGAACCGGCTGCGGGTGACCCGCGTCGCCACGCCCGACGGCACCCGGTACCCGGCCGACGACCCCGCCGCGGCCGCGGTGCTGCGGACGGCGGCCCGCGCGTGCCCGCCGGCCGAGGACGGCGAGGCCGTGCACGCCCACTCCACCGACGAGGCGGTGCTCGCCGCCGCCCCGGAGGACCTCGGCTGGACGCCCGCCCAGACGCTGCCGTTCGAGGCCAGCCGCGGCTACGCCGCCGCGACCGGCACGCCGGACGACGGCCGGGCCCTGCTGGTGGTGAAGGGCGCGCCCGAAGCCGTGCTGCCGGCCTGCGCGGGCGCCGGGAAGCGCGCGGACGCGACGGTGGCGGCGCTCGGCGCGGACGGCCTGCGGGTCCTCGCCGTCGCGGTGCGACCGCTGCCCGACGACGCCGGCGACGTGCTCGAAGGCCCGCTGGAGGAGCTGGAACTGGTCGGCTTCGTCGCCCTGGCCGACACCCCGCGCCCCGGGTCCGCGGCGCTGGTCGAGGGCCTGCGCCGGGCCGGGGTGCGGCCCGTCATGCTCACCGGCGACCACCCGGCCACGGCCCGCGCGGTCGCCATCGCCCTCGGCTGGCCCGAGGACCTCGAGCTGGCCACCGGCGACGAGCTGGCCGGCCTCGACCGCACCGGCCGCGCCCGGGCGCTGGGCGGCTGTGACGTCGTCGCCCGGGTCGCCCCCGAGCAGAAGGTGCTGGTGGTCGAGGCGCTGCGGGAGTCCGGGCGGGTGGTGGCGATGGTCGGGGACGGCGCCAACGACGCCGCCGCCATCCGCTCCGCCGACATCGGGATCGGGATCGCCGCCCGCGGCTCCGCGGCCGCCCGCAACGCGGCCGATCTGGTGATCACCGACGACGAACTGACCGTGCTGACCGACGCGGTGGACGAGGGCCGGGCGCTGTGGCGCAGCGTCGCGGACGCCATCACCATCCTGATCGGCGGCAACGCCGGCGAGATCGGCTTCTCCCTGCTGGGCACCCTGCTGTCCGGGCGCGCCCCGATGTCCACCCGGCAGATCCTGCTGGTCAACCTGCTCACCGACATGTTCCCGGCGATGGCCGTCGCGGTCACGCCGCGGGACGATCCGCCGAACGGGGAGAGCACCCGGCGGGTCGGCACCGCGGCCCTGGACGCCCCGCTCGCCCGGCAGATCCGGCACCGCGGCCTGGTCACCGCCGTCGGCGCGACCACCGCCTGGCTCATCGGCACCACCACCCCCGGCTCGGCCCGGCGCACCAGCACGATGGCCCTGTGCGGCGTCGTCGGCGCCCAGCTGGCTCAGACCCTGACCGGGCGGGCGCGCAGCCCGCTGGTGCTGGCGACGGTGCTGGGCTCGGCGGCCGCGCTGGCGGTGATCGTCCAGACGCCCGGCGTCAGCCGGTTCTTCGGCTGCACCCCGCTCGGCCCGGTGGCCTGGGCGGGCGTGGCGGCCTCGATCGCCGTGGCCGTGGCCGCGCCGCCGCTGATCCCGCAGGTCGAGCGCCTGCTGCTGGTGGCCCTGGCCCGGGCGCTGGCGGCCGTTCGGGGCACGAGGGCGTGACGTCGGTGGGGAGCGGGCCGAGCCGCCACGGCCCGGGCGCCGCCCGGGCGGCCGGATCACCACCTCCGGCGCCACCACCGAGTTCAGTCCGCCCACCACCGGATCCTCCCCGGTCGGCACCACCCAGGGGCCGGACAACGCCGTGCGGGAATGCGCCCCCCGGCGCCCTGAACTCCTCCACCGACGTGGGCCGCCTGGCCTCGGCGGCCGTGCCGCCGCTGATCCCGCAGGTCGAGCGCCTACGGCCGCGCGCTGCTCGGCCGGTCGAAACCGATGCGCCGCGACCGGGCGGGGTTTCCGCTCCGGTCAGGCGGCCAGTGCGAGCGGCGGGCCGCGCCTGATCACCACATGCCGCGACGGTGTCCACTGCGGCAGCCACCGCCGACCTGCTGCCGGCACCGAGCACACGGCAGCGGCCCGTCGGCCGGTGTCCGGCCCGCCGCGCAGCAGCGCGAGGAGCGCGAGCGTGCCGCGCAGCGCCGCGGCGACGGTTGCCGTCAGGTGCGCGATGAGCATCCCGGGACTCGGTTCCCCCGTACCGTTTCCAATCCGACACTTTCGGCCACCGAATCAGCGCAACGGGTTCGCACGGCCGAAGGGGTCGGGCGACGAGGTGTCGATCACGAGCCCCGTCGGGGCCGCCCGTGGTCACCGCGATCGGATGGTGCGACGGTGTCGCGCCCCTGCCCGGCGGCCAGGCGGCGCCGGATCACCGTGAGGTCGAGCGCGCTGATGCCGACGAAGGCCGCGCACACGGCGGCGAGGACGGCGTACACGCCCCGGTTCGGCGGCGGGCCCGGGGCGGCGAGTGCGGCCAGCACCGCGAACGCCACCGTGCCGCAGACGAACAGCACCAGGAAGATCCGGGACAGCAGCCGCCGCAGTTCGAGGTCGGTCCGGGCGTTCACCGGTTCGGTGCCCCGGCGCACCCCCGCCTGGGGCCGCAGCTCGGGCATCGTGCGGCCGGGGCCGCTCGGGGCGTGCGGGAAGTCGTGGCGCTCACTCGCCGCGCGTCGCGTGCGTCGTCCAGCCATCGTGGCTCCCAGATCGGTTCGGCCGGCCCAGCCGGTTGCTGCCGTCGCGCGTCTACCCGGCGTCGGCGGCGGCACACCGGAGCCGGAGGCGGACCGCCAGCTGCGGGCCCTGCTCCTCGCGGTTCTCCTCGTCCACCCGGCAGAGCGCGGTGAGCGCGCGCAGCATCGTCTCGACGTGCTCGGGCGCACCCAGCAACTCCGCGGTGGCCTCGCCCGTCAGGGCCGGTCGGTCCGGCGGCGGGGCGGGGCTCTGGACGTCGAAGGCCTGCGAGGTGCTCACCGCCGGGCCGGGCACGGGGATCGCCGAGGTGCCGTCCGGGCCCGCCTCGGCCACCGTCCAGGAGCCCTCCGAGGTCAGGGTGGGCGGTACGTCCCACACGTTGCCGATCCGGGTGCGACCCCGGCCGGTGTGGGTGGGGAAGGCCACCTCGAGGGCGTCGAGGACCGCGTCGGCGTCCTGGGGCGCACCGTCCGTGAGGCGTACGAGCACATGGCCGGGGACCAGCGGCAGGCCCATCGCTTCCTCCGTTCTGTCCGAGGACCAGGGACGCACGCCGGCCGGGGCGGCGCACCTCGGCGCGTGGTGGGCTCATTCCCGCCGGAGCCGGGACAGCAGCTCGGGCAGGTCCGCCACCGAGTCGAGCACGTGGTCCGGGTCGCCGTCGCCCCGGCGCGGTGCGCCCGCGGCGGCCTTGCCGGTGCGCACCAGGACGCCGGTGATCCCGTAGCGCTGGGCGGCGAGCACATCGGACTCGATGTCGTCGCCGACCATCAGCGCCTCGCCCGCGCCGACGGCCAGTCGTTCGAGCGCGCCGGTGAAGAAGGCCTCGGCCGGTTTGCCGAGCACCTCGGCCCGCGCACCGGCCGCGTACTCCAGACCGGCGACGAAGGCGCCGCCGTCCAGCCGCAGCCCGTCCGCCGTCCGCCAGTAGGCGTTGCGGTGCATCGCGACCAGTCGGGCACCGCCCTGGAGAGCGGTGAAGGCCCGGTTGAGCGCCGGGTAGTCGAACTCCGGACCGGCGCCGCCGATCAGCACCACCTCGGCCTCGGCCGGGTCGTCGACCAGCTCGACGTCGGCGAGGTCCGCCCGGATGTCGCCGCTGTTGAGCAGCAGGCAGCGGGAGCCCGCCAGCCGGGCGGCGGTGGCGGCGGGCGCGGTGAGCACGGACTCGGCGGTGACCGGGAACCCGGCGGCCGCGAGGGTCTCGGCGACCGACTGGCGGGTGCGGGAGGTGGTGTTGGTCAGCAGTACGTACGGCAGGCCGTCGGCGTGCAGCCGGCGCAGCGCGGCCACGGCGCCGGGGAGCGGCTGCCAGTCCACCGTGAGCACGCCGTCGATGTCGAGCAGCACGCCTTCGGGTCGTCCCATGCCCCCGAACATAGCGCCGCCGGCAGCGGAAGGCTCGACCGTCCGCCCGTCAGTCGATGAGGCCCAGGCGCGGTCCGCCCCGGTCGTGCAGCCGCCGGAGGAAGCCGAGGACGCCGGCGGAGCCGCCGGCCCAGGTGGCGCTGGCCCGGGCGAGGCCGGGGTCCGGGAACACCGGGCGGGCCGCGGTGCCGCCGCTACGGCTCAGGAGGACGGCCGCGACGGTGTCGGCGGCGTCCCAGAACTCCTCGGAGTCGGAGGAGCCGGAGGAGCCGGGGGAGTCGGACGCGACGGCGACGTCCACCAGGAAGTCACCCAGGCCGGCGAGCCCGCAGCACTGGGTGACCAGCGGCATCCGGGGCGCGAGCGCGGCACACGTCCGGGCGGTCCGCTGGGCGAGGGTCAGGTACGAGGGTTCGCCCAGCCGGTCGGCGGCCCGGACGAGCACCGCGCCGACCCCGGCCAGGCCCCTGCACCAGGAGCCGTAGCGGCGGGTCGCCCCCGGGGCGGTCGCCCGGGCGAGGAGGTCCGGGGTGACGGCGGCCAGCCGCGCGCAGGCCTGCTCGGCCTGGCGCAGGTCGGCCGGATCGCCGCTCGAACTCCCGTACTCCAGCAGGAAGTAGGCGACTCCCGCGGCGCCGTGTGCCAGTCCCTCGCGCAGGGCGGCGCTGCCGATCGTGTCGGCACCCGCGGGCGACAGCCGGGCCCGGCCGGAGGCCAGCATCCGGGCGCACTCGGCGGCGACGGCGAGGTGCCGGGCGCCGGCTGTCGGGCAGTGCCGGGCGAGCAGCAGGCGGCCGATGCCGATTCCGGCGACGCCCTCGATCAGGTCCGCCTCCGGCGGTCCGCCGTCCGGTCCCCGGTTCGGCAGGTCGCCCGTCCCGCCCATGCCGATCCAGGCTGCGCCGGTGCCGCCGGTGCCGCCGGTGCCGCCGGCGCCGCCGGTGCCGGTCCCGCCGGGGCCGGTCCCGTCCGTGCCGATCCCGGCCTCGGCGAGGAACAGCTCGACGCCGGTACGGCCCGAGTAGAAGCCGGGCGACAGGCTCCGCGACTGGGCGGCCGTCCACCGCGCCAGCGCGTCGACGGCCTCGGGCACCCCGGGCCGGTGAAGGTGGCGCAGGAGTTCCAGGCCGAGGCCCGCGCTCCCGCCGTAGACGTCGACCGGGGTCGGGAGGGCCGCGCGTGCGGCGAGTGCCGGGTCGGCGATCCGGTGGGCCTCGGCGACGCAGTACCCGGTGGTGTGCTCGATGATCTCCTGGAGCAGGTCGGCGTCGATCCTCGGCCGCTCGGGCTCCCGGGACACCGCCCGGGGCCTCCCGGTCCGGAGCCGGGCCGCGCCGACCGTCCGGACAGCCGGGTCGAGGCTCGTCAACTCGCCGATCAGCTCGCGGACTTGACGGTGCTCCTGGCCCGGCAGCGCCCAGGCCAGGCCGGCCAGGGTGCGGTCCCGGTTGACGGCGGGGTCGGCGTCGACGATGACCGGGTCCAGGCCGGTGGCGGCGAAGCCGAGGGTCGCGCCGAGCGCGTAGTAGTCGTCGGCGGGCTCGGCGGGCTGTCCGGCCGGGCGTCGTACCGGCTCGCTGTAGCCGGGCGTGGCGCCGTCCGGGGCGGCGCCGTTCAGTGCGCTGATCCCGAAGTCGACCAGCCGGCACCGGCCGGCGGCGTCCAGCGCGACGTTGTCGGGCTTCAGATCGCGGACGACCACGCCCCGGCGGTGGATGCCGTCCAGCAGGCGCAGGAGCCGGGCGGCCAGCTCGGCGAGGCGCGCACCGTCGTACGGGCTGTGCTCCTGGACGTCCCGCCGCAGGTCCCGGTCGCCGCAGCTGCTCATCACCAGGTACTCGTCCGAGCGGTGTCGGAAGGAGTCGAGGGCCCGGGGCACCCCGGGCAGGCCGTCGAGCGCGGCGAGCACCACCCGCTCGTTGCGCAGCCGGGCCCGGGCGTCCGCCCCGGTCTCGTCCTCGGCCACGAACGCCCGCGCCTGCTTGACCACCACCGGCAGCCCGGTGCGCAGGTCGACCGCCCGGTAGACGTTGCCCTGCGGCTTGCGCGCGATGCCACCGGTGACCCGGTAGCGGCCACCGCCGAGCCCGGGGGAGGCCTGCGCCCGGGCCGTGCGCCCTTCGAAGGGATCCGCGGCCCAGGGCGGGCAGCGGTAGGAACCGGTCGCCAGCCCGTCGAAGACCCGGCCGTCCGGGCCGACCATCACCGACTCCAGCCGCCCGCTGCGACCGGTCCGGTAGTCACCCGTGAAGGGCCCGTAGCGGTAGTAGACGGGTGCGTCCGGATCGACCCGGCGATCGCTCACCACCGGCGGACCCTCGCGCCCGCGCATCACCTCGACCAGCTCCTCGGCGAGCGCGACCACCGTGCCCGGCGCCGGATACACCGTGATCGCCTTCCCCACCGCACCCGCGCTGCGCACCCCGGAGTTGAGCTCCCGCAGCACCTCCGGACCGCTCGCCCACTTGGCGTGGCAGACGTACCGCAGCAGCACCGGCCGGACCAGCCCGGTCACGGCCGCCAACTCGCCGGGCCGCGCCGAGACGTGCAGCTTCCAACCGTGTTCCACCGCCGGCATCCGCGGATCGTTCAGGTACGACCAGGTGTCGTCGGACCACCCGCTGCGGCCGGCGATGAAACCGGTCACCGTCAGGAGTTGAAGTCGCAGGCGAACCGGGTGGTGGCCGTCACCCAGGGGTCGGCCAGACACGCCGTGGCCTCGCGGTCGGCGCGGTCGTCGTCCTCGAACAGGATGGTCTCGTCATCGACCAGCAGCGGACCCGCGTCGCGGATCTCCTCGATCATGGTTCCGGGCATGGGAAACCTCCAGATCTTGTCGTGCCTCCGGTGATGGTGCGGACCGCGGGCCCCTGCGACTGACTCAGCGGGCCGCGTTCCCGAACCACGAAGGTGTAGGGAGGAACGTTCCGCCTGACAAGGGGTCAGGACGCATCAACTCCACTTGTCGGACACATTCGTGGAGAAGTCGTGACCATGCCCTGGGTGGTCGCCGCCGGTCGGCCGTCAGTGCTCCGGGGCGAGGTAGCGGCGGCCCGGTATCTGCTCGAAGATCAGGTTGGTGCGGGTCTGGGCCACCGCCGGGTGGGTGGTGAGGTGGTCCACGACGAAGTCGCGCAGGGCCTCGGGGCCGGCGACGCCGACGTGCAGCAGGTAGTCGTCGGAGCCGGCCATGTGGAAGACGGCCAGCACGCCGGGCAGGTCGGGGGCGCTGCTGCGGAAGCTCTCGTTCTGCTCGCGGGTGTGGGCGCGCAGCCGTACCGAGATCATCGCCTGGAGCGGCAGCCCGATCGCGGCGGGGTCGAGTTCGGCCCGGAAACCGCGGATGATGCCGCGTTCCTGGAGCGCCCGGACGCGGGTCAGGCAGGTCGAGGGGGCGATGCCGACGGTGGCTGCGAGGGCGTTGTTGGGGAGGCGGGCGTTGTCGGCCAGGGCGCGGATGATCGCCCGGTCCACGTCGTCGACCGGTGCCCGGCGGGCCTGCGGATTGTTCGGCATGCCTGCCAGGATCCCAGCCCGTTCCGCAGATCCGCAAACCTGATCGGGGCTGGACCGAATGTTCTTCGGAGGGGCTTCCCCGGAGCGCTCGAAAGTTCCATCCTTACGGACGGTCCTTACCGACGACCCTCGTCGACGTCGCCGACGGCCCGTCGCCGTCCGTCGCCGTCCCCAGCACCCCGGAGCGCCCCGCCCATGAGCCCGACCGCCGTCACCCTCACCGAGACCGCGACCGCCGTCGACCCCGGTCCGGAGCTGGACGGCGGTGACTTCACCCTCCCCGAGGGCGGCCTGGACGACGACCGGCGGCTGCGCGCGCTCGACGCCGTGGACGAGTACCTGACCCGCAAGCGCAAGCACCTGGTCGGCTACCAGGCCACCCAGGACATGCAGGGCACCGCGCTGGACCTCGCCCGGTTCATGCCGAACAACATCAACAACCTCGGCGACCCGTTCCAGAGCGGCGGCTACAAGCCCAACACCAAGGTCGTCGAGCGGGCCGTGCTCGACTACTACGCCAGGCTCTGGCACGCCGAGCGCCCGCACGACCCCGCCGACCCGGAGTCGTACTGGGGCTACATGCTGTCCATGGGCTCGACCGAGGGCAACATGTACGCCCTCTGGAACGCCCGGGACTACCTCAGCGGCAAGGCGCTGATCCAGCCGCCGACCGCCCCCTTCGACGCGGTGCGCTACGTCAAGGCCGACCCCGACCGGCACAACCCGAACGCCCATCACCCGGTGGCCTTCTACTCCGAGGACACCCACTACTCCTTCGCCAAGGCCGTCGCCGTCCTGGGCGTGGAGACCTTCCACGCCGTCGGGCTGGAGAAGTACGCCGACGAGTGCCCGCTGGTCGACCCGGTGACCGGGCTGCGCACCTGGCCCACCGAGGTGCCGTCCCGCCCGGGCCCGTCCGGCCTGTCCTGGGACGGCCCCGGCGAGATAGACGTCGACGCCCTCGCCGTGCTGGTCGAGTTCTTCGCCGCCAAGGGCCACCCGGTCTTCGTCAACCTCAACCTGGGCAGCACCTTCAAGGGCGCCCACGACGACGTCCGCGCGGTCTGCGAACGCCTGCTGCCGATCTTCGAGCGGCACGGGCTGGTGCGGCGCGAGGTGGTCTACGGCAGCTGCCCGGAGACCGGCCGGCCGCTGGTGGACGTGCGCCGCGGCTTCTGGATCCACGTGGACGGCGCGCTCGGTGCCGGCTACGCGCCGTTCCTGCGGCTGGCCGCCCAGGACCCGGCGCGGTACGGCTGGACGCCGGAGACCGAGCTGCCCGAGTTCGACTTCGGCCTGCGGCTGCCCACCGCCGAGCACGGCGAGGTCGACATGGTCTCCTCGATCGCGATGAGCGGCCACAAGTGGGCCGGCGCGCCGTGGCCGTGCGGCATCTACATGACCAAGGTGAAGTACCAGATCTCCCCGCCGTCCCAGCCGGACTACATCGGCGCCCCGGACACCACCTTCGCCGGCTCCCGCAACGGCTTCTCCCCGCTGATCCTCTGGGACCACCTGTCCCGGTACTCCTACCGCGACCAGGTGGACCGGATCCGCGAGGCCCAGGAGCTCGCCGCCTACCTGGAACGGCGGCTGGTCGCCATGGAGCGCGAGCTCGGCGTCGAGCTCTGGCCGGCCCGCACCCCGGGCGCCGTCACCGTACGGTTCCGCAAGCCGAGCCCGGAGCTGGTGGCCAAGTGGTCGCTGTCCTCCCAGGACGTGCTGATGGTCCCGGGCGACGAGGCCACCCGGCGCAGCTACGTGCACGTCTTCGTGATGCCCTCGGTCGACCGGGCCAAGCTGGACGCCCTGCTCGCCGAACTCGCCGAGGACCCGGCGATCCTGGGCGCGTCGTAGCCTCCCGTCAGAGATTGGTCAGCTGGTCGCCCTTGGCGTCCTGGAGCACGTGGTCGACGCAGACCGCGAGGATGATCAGGAGCAGGGCGTCCTGCTGGCTCATCACGTCGACGGCGTAGGCGTCGCGGACGGTGAACCAGCGGCGGGAGACGTGCGCCAGGGTGGTGCCCTCGTGGCGTATGTCGAACTCGCGGTCCCAGAGGTTGCCGTTGATCCGCAGCTTGCGGCCGTCGCCGAGACGGACCTTGAAGCGGTCGCCGAAGAGCTTGAACAGCTTCTTGCTGACCTTCGCGGTCGGCTGGCCCTCCTGCTTGATCAGCAGGGTGTGGTGGAACGTGAAGGCCTTGCGGACGATGCTCGCGACGTGCTCGCCGCGGGTGTCGACCAGGGCGAAGGTCCGGCGCAGCCGGAAGAACTTCCGGTTCACCCGGTAGAGCTTCTCCCGGTGCTCGGTCTCGATCCAGGCCTCCTCGTGGAAGGCGAACATGCGGTCGCGGACCAGGTAACGCACAGTGGTTCCCCCGTGATGGATCCGCCGGCCCCCGTGGCGCGGCGCGGCCCAGAGCGTAGCGGCTGGTCAGCGAGGGGGAGGGGCAGGGGGTGGTGCTTTTACCGGTCCGCGACATTCCACCGACCCGGCGGTGACACCGGGCCGGCTTCACTTCCTTCGGAATGCGGTACGGCGCGGCTCATTCGAGCAGCCCGTAGACGTTCAGCGCCCCGGAGAAGGTCGCCAGGTACACCTTGCCGTTCGCCACGGTCGGCGGCACGAACTTGGCGAACAGGCCGACGTCGTCCCGGGCGGCGTTCATCTTGCTGTTCCACAGCTCCTTGGTCAGGTCGGAGGCCTGGTAGACGCGGAACACGCCTTCCACCACTGCGTGGTTGGCATCGTCCTTGAGCACGTGCGAGGCCCACAGCAGGCCGGAGTCGGGATCGCTGCCGTCGGCCGAAACGGAGAGGAATCCGCCGGGCATGATGAACGGGGGCGGCTCGGGGGTGGTGCTGGTGGAGGCGGGGGCCGTCTGCAGCAGCCCGCCGGCGAAGCGGTAGGCGCGCAGCGGCACGTTCTCCGGCCAGACGTAGACCCACGGGCCGTCCGGGAAGTTCCAGTACACCGGCCCGCCGTGGATGTGGTTGTTTCTGTGATCCTGGGTCAGCCAGAAGCTCTGCACGATCTGGCTGTCGGAGCCGGCCTGGAAGTGGCCCATCGCGCCGGTGTGCAGCAGATAGAACTTCGCCTCCTTGCCGCCGCCCAGCAGGAGGTCGGTGTTCGGGATCAGCAGCGGACCGGCCGAGCCCAGGTCCAGATCGGCGGGGCCGTTCAGGAAGGCCTGGTTGAACGGGGCGAACCAGTCCAGGAGTTCGAGGTCGGGGCTCAGCTTCATGACGCAGCAGGAGAGGTTCGACCCGTCGGGACGGAAGCCGCCGTTGCCGGTCATGAAGTACAGGTCGCCGTTCCCGTCCGCGGCCAGCCCCTGCCCCGCTTGCCAGATCCCGCCCATGCCGGTGTCGGGCGTGGTGACGTACACACCGGTCTGCTGCAGGTTGTCGGCGTCGAAGCCGAACACCCAGCCGTGGTACGGGTCCCGGTCGCCGTAGGACGCGAAGGCGACGTACAGCCGGTCGTTCACCAGGGTCAGCGCGGCCCGCTGGATCTGGCGGTCGCTGGTGAAGGTGATGGTGCCGTTGACACTGCCGTCGCCCGATCCCGGGACGGTGGCGGCGATCCGCACCGGGCCGCCGAGGGACTCCTGCCCCGAGCGCAGGTCGAGGGCGTGCAGGGTGTGGTGGTACGCGTTGCCCTCCTTGGTGAAGGCGACGACGTAGATGAGGTTCCGCTCGGCCCGGATCACCGGTGTGCTGAGGACACCGACCTCGACGGAGATGTCCGCGTACCCGCCCGGGCCGATGTTGGGATCGGGCATCGCGGCCGACGGGCCCAGTTGGGCGTGCCACAGCGGCGCCGAGGCGTTCGGGTCGTCCGCGTCGAAGGCGTACACGCTGTTGTGCATGGTCGCCACGTAGACGACGTTGCGCTGCCCGACGCCGGCCACATCGACCTGACAGAGGTAGAGCGGCTGGCCGTAGATCTCGCCGTCCACCGCCCGGGTGAAGAGTTTGCCGAAGGTCTTCGGGCCGACGTTCGACGGACGCAGCGTCACCTCCAGCAGATTGGCTCCGGTGCGCTGATTGTCGTTGTGCTGGGTGGTGACCGACACCGGGCCGAAGGCCACCGTCGCAGCCGGGCCGAACTCGGTCACGGTGGTGCAGATGCGCTGACGGGCACTCACCGTGTCCTTCAGACGCAGCGGTCCGGAGACCCCCACTTGGAGGCTGGGGGTCGTCGCGGTCGCCGTCCCCTGCCACTGGCCGTTGACGTAGACGTCCACATCGGCCCCTGGGACCACACCGTCCACCCACACCCAGCGGGTGCACTCGGTGAGCGGGGTGCGCACGGTGGGAGGCTCGACCGTGCCGAGCGGCTGCACCGTCACCAGGGCGGACTTGGGGCTGGTCCAGCCACAGCCGACCTGCACCGCGTGGATCTGGTCCCCGGCGCTGAGCAGCGGTGCCACCGGGATGTCCGCCTGTCCCGCGTAGACGTACTGGAGGCCGATCGGCGCGCCGAGTGCCGCGGAGTAGACGAGGACCAGGGCGCCCGGGTGCACGTTGAGGACCCGGACCCGGGAGGCGCACTCGAAGAGCGGTGGGACCACCACCGGGGCGGGTAGTCCCGCGGGCTGCGGGTCCACCACCACCTTCGCGGACTCGCGGCTGGTGTACCCGCAGAGTTCCTGACGCGCGGTGACGGTGCCGCCGCCGATCAGCGCGGGGACATCGAGGTCGGCGCTCGGCTCGAAGGCCTGCGCCGTGCCGAGCACGACGCCGTTCTCCAGGATCGTGACCAGCGCGCCCACCACCAACCCGGTGACCCGGACCGAGGTGCCGCCGGCGCACAGCGGAGCGACGACGGCCGGCGCGGGAAGCTGGTCGGCGGGCCCGACCACCACGGTGGCCGAGGTCCCACTGAGCGAATCGCACTTGACGAAGGCCTGGTCCGCGGAGACCTGCTCGCCCTGCACCAGCGGTGGGACCCGGAACGTCAACGCGCTGAGGTCGAAGCAGCCGCGCGTCGTGTTGGGCACGCCGGTGCGGTGCAGCGTGACCTGTGCCCCCTCGAACACGCCACTCACCGGCACGCCGGTCTGGCAGGCCAGCAGCGGACCGTGGACGACCGGTGGTGGCAGCTGCTCGGGCGGACCGTCCGGCACCGGGCTCGGCGTGGGCGTGCCGGGGTTGCCGCAGGCCTGCTGCTCGGCCATCAGCACCCGACCGGCGGCGATCGCGGTGCCGAGCTGGACGCGGGCGATGCCGTCCGGGGCGGTGGCGCTGCCCATGACCTGCGCGCCCTGCTTCACGGTGACGGTGGCACCGGGGACCGCGCCATCGATCCACAGGCACTGCCCGCACACGTACTGGTGGCCGCCGTAGTGCACGGTGCCGATGACGGCCGGCTTCTTCTGGACGGCGACCGGCTGCGCGGAGGCAGCGCTGACCTCGCCACCGAACAGCTGGGTGGCGGCGACCTGGTCGCCGGCCTGCAGGGCGACACCCGGGTTGAGCGGGAACTCCTGGTCGGGCCAGGTCGCGACGCCGCCGCCGACCAGCTGGCCGCCGACCGTGTGCGAGCCGTTCACGAGCAGGGTGACGGTGGACCCGACGAGCTGGTTGTGGACACAGACCGAGGTGCTGCACTCGGACAGCGGTCCGACGACGGTGGGGGGCAGCAGGGGCACGCTACGACCTCCGGAGGATCGGGCGGCGACGGGACAGGCCGGGACGGGCGGCAGGCGAGGACTAGGAAGCGTGTTCGATGGCGTCGAGCATGGACCAGAGGACATCGCACTTGAACGACAGCGCGGCGAGGGCGGCGTCCTGCTCCGCCCGCGTCGTGCAGTGGGCGGTGACCAGGCCCAGGGCGTGCTCGGCGTCGGCAGCGGCGACTGGTGGTCGGGCCGTGAAGTAGCCATGGCCGGAGGGGGCGATCCAGGTGTAGTGGGTCTTGATGGCGTCGAGCCGACGGCGCATCAGGTCCGGGGAGAACAGCTCGGTCAGCGAGGCGGCGACGGACTCGGTCCACGGACGGGTACGAGCGAAGTCCACGTACGCGTCGGTGGCGAAGCGGACCCCGGGGACCAGCAGGCTTCCGTCCAGCACGGCGGTCCGCTTGAGCCCGGCGGCCTCGGCGAGCCTGAGCCACTCCTCGTGACCGCCCTGACCGCCGGCCGCCCCGTCCTGGTAGACGATCCGCTGGGTCCAGCGCCGCCGAACCTCCGCCACCGGGCAGTTGGCGATCACGGCCGCGTCCTTCTGCGGCAGGCGGGCCTGGTAGTACCAGCGGTTCGCGATCCAGAGCCGGAGCTGATCGGCGGACAGCTTGCCCTCGTGAAGCTTGAGGTGGAAGGGGTGGCGATGCCAGTACTTCTCGGCATAGGCGTGCAGATCCGCGGTGAACTGTGCGGGGGTCCGTGCTGGGGCGGTCATGCGCACAGCTTCGTTTACGTACAGTGATTTTTCAATCACTGAAAGTGTTTGTACCGCCGCTCGGGCGGTTCGGGGACGAGCCACCGGCAGTCGACCTCCGCCGGCGCTCGGAGCGGGTCGATCGCGGCTTGCGGCGCGAGGCTCTCGGCGTGCTCGGGCAAGGCCTCCCGCCGTGCAGTGGGCCGGCCGGGCGGGCCGGCGATGAAGTGATCATGTGCCTCACGAGAGCACGCGGCCGCGCCGGCGGCGAGCCGGGCGACTCCGTTCGCGGGCCCCACGACCCGTCAGCGCGGGCGGGCCGCCGCCGGGGGCCAGGCGTCGGCGGCGAGGACGCCGAGGGCGTAGGCGCGGGCGACCAGGGCGGTGCGGTTGGGCAGGTGCCAGCGGCGGGAGAGCCGGGCGAGGTGGTAGTTGACGCCGTCCCTGGTCAGGCCGACCTCCTTGGCGATCCGGGCGGTGGTGGCGCCCCGGGCGGCCGCGGCGAGGATGCGGGCTTCGATCGGGCTGACCTCGGCGCCCGGGCCGGGCTGCGCCGGGGCGCGCGGGGCGGCGGGCGCGGCGAGGGTGCGCAGCGAGATCAGCAGGTTCGGGGTCTCCTCCGGGGAGTCGCTGATCAGTTCGACGGTCATCTCGCCCTGCCGTTCGCCGCCCTCGGCGGGCGTCCAGGAGACCCGGGCCGGGTACTGCGAGCGGCGGTGCAGCCGGACCGCCTCGGTCAGCGCCTGCAGGGTGGCGCGGTCCTCGAGGGTGAAGAACTCCAGGATCTTGCGGTGGCGCAACTGGCCCGGCAGCAGGCCGAATTCGGCGGCCATCGCGCGGTTGACGATCATGATCCGGCCGCCGTACTCGCACACGGCGATGGGCAGCGGCACGTGGTCCATGAGCCGCAGGGCGCGGTTGCGCCAGATCACCGCCGGGTCCTGCCGGGTCACCGGTCCGGGGCGGCGCTCCTCGATCGGTCGCATGCGTTCTTCTCCTCCTGTCGCGCCGGCCCGGGGTCTGACGGGACGTAGGCAAGTCTCCGGACGGTGCGAGCACTACACAATCATGTAGTGATCACTGTCGGGCGAGGACCCCGGGGGCCCAGAGTGGAGGTACCGAGAAGTTTTCCGCCGTGGGAGGGGACCCACCGATGACCGACACCACGACCGAGGCCAGGACGACCGGGGCCAGTGACGGGACCACCACCGTGGACCCGCGCGTCCCCGTGGTGGACATCTCCGCGCTGCCGCCGGTCAGCGTCCCCGTGCTGCGCAGCATGGAACTGGCCAGAGAGCACGGACCGGCCTTCCTCCAGCGCCTGCACGGCCGGGAGATGCTGCTGGTCAGCAGCCTGGAGCTGGTGGAGGAACTGGCCGACGAGGAGCGCTTCACCAAGGCGATCGGCCCGGCGCTGCAGAACGTCCGCGAGTTCACCGGCGACGGCCTGTTCACCGCCTACAACGACGAGCCGAACTGGGCCAGGGCGCACGACATCCTGATGCCCGCCTTCGCCCTCGGCTCGATGCGCACCTACCACCCGGTGATGCTGAAGGTGGCCCGCCGGCTGATCGAGGCCTGGGACCGCCGCTCGGCCGCCGGGCTGACGGTCGACGTGCCCGGCGACATGACCCGGATGACCCTGGACACCATCGGACTGGCCGGGTTCGGCTTCGACTTCGGCTCCTTCGAGCGGGACGAGCCGCACCCCTTCGTCGAGGCGATGGTGCGCTGCCTGGACTGGGCGATGACCCGGCAGACCCGCAACCCGGAGCTCGACCACAGCGAGCGCGACGCCGCGTTCCGCCGGGACGCCGACTACCTGGCCGGCGTGGTGGACGAGGTGATCGCCGCCCGGGTCGCGAGCGGAGCCGAGACCGGCCCGGCCGAGGACCTGCTCGGCCTGATGCTCGGCGCCGTGCACCCCGTCGACGGCACCCGGCTGGACATCGAGAACATCCGCAACCAGGTGATCACCTTTCTGATCGCCGGCCACGAGACCACCTCGGGCGCGCTCTCCTTCGCGCTGCACTACCTGGCCAAGCACCCTGCCGAACTCCGGCGCGTCCAGCAGGAGGTGGACGCGCTCTGGGGTGACCAGGCCGACCCGGATCCCTCGTACGAGGACGTCGGCCGGCTGCGCCACACCCGCCAGGTGCTCAACGAGGCGCTGCGACTGTGGCCGACGGCACCCCAGTTCAGCCGGGAGGCGCGCGAGGAGACTCTGCTCGGGGGGCGGATCCCGGTCCGTCCGGGACTGCCGATCTTCGTGCTGACCACGATGCTGCACCGCGACCCGGCCTGGGGCGACAACCCGGAGCTCTTCGACCCCTCCAGGTTCGACCCCGAGCGCGAGGCGGCCCGCTCGCCGCACGCCTTCAAGCCTTTCGGCACCGGTGAACGCGCCTGCATCGGGCGGCAGTTCGCGCTGCACGAGGCGACCATGCTGCTGGGTATGCTGGTTCACCGCTACCGGCTGATCGACCACTGCGACTACCGGTTGACCCTCAAGCAGACGCTCACCATCAAGCCCGACGGCTTCACCCTCGCCCTCGCCCCGCGCACCCCCGCCCCGCCGGCCCGGCACGACCAGCCGGCCCAGCACGACCGGCCGATCGGGACCACGGGCGCCGCCGAGCGCACCGAGCGCCCCGGCCGGGTCCGCCCGGGCACCGGACTGCTGCTCCTGCACGGCTCCAACTACGGTGCCTGCCGCGAGTTCAGCCGCGAACTCGCCGACGCCGCCGCCGAACTCGGCTGCGACACCGAGACCGCCCCGCTGGACGCGTACGCCGACGGCCTGCCCACCGACCGCCCGGTGGTGATCACCGCCGCCTCGTACAACGGCCAACCGACCGACGACGCCGCCGAGTTCATCCGCCGACTCGGCGAAGCCGCGGACGGCGCGGCCGACGGGGTCGAGTACGCCGTCCTCGGCATCGGCGACCGCACCTACGCCGCCACCTACCAGCGCATCCCCACCCTGATCGACGACCGGCTCGCCGCCCTCGGCGGCACCCGGCTGCTCGCCCGCGCCGAGGCCGACGCCTCCGGCGATCTGGCCGGTACGGTACGGGAGTTCACCGAGGCACTGGCCGACCTCCTGCTGACCCGCCACGGCGACGCCGAGGCCGCGGCCGCGCCGCGGGAGGAGGCCGCGTACACCGTGAGCGAGCTGACCGGCGGCCCGCTGCACGCGCTCGCCGCCCGGCACGGCATGAGCGAGCTGACCGTCACCGCCGTCGACAGCCTGACCGACCCCGGGTACCACCGGGTCAAGCGGCTCGTCCGCCTCGCCCTGCCGGCGGGCGCCGACTACCGGACCGCCGACCACCTGACCGTGCTCCCGGCCAACGACCCGGCCCTGGTCGAGCGCGCCGCCAAGCTGCTCGGCGCCGACCTCGACACGGTGCTCAGCATCGTCGCCCACCGCCGCACCGGCCTGGCCGTCGACCGCCCGCTGACCGTACGGGAACTGCTCACCCACCACGTCGAGCTGCAGGACCACCCCACCGCCGAGCAGCGCGCCGCCCTCGCCGCGCTCAACCCCTGCCCGCCCGAGCAGGCCGCGCTGCGGGCGCTGCCCGCGGACGACCCACGCACCCTGCTCGACCTGGTCGAGGACCACCCGGCGCTGCGGGAGGCGCTGAGCTGGCCGGTGCTGCTGGAGCTGCTGCCACCGATCCGGCCCCGGCACTACTCGATCTCCTCCTCGCCCGCCGGGCTTCCGGCCGGGGAAGCGCGGGAGGTCGACCTGATGGTCTCGGTGCTCAGCGCCCCGGCCCGCTCGGGCCGGGGCACCTTCCGGGGCACCGGCTCCGGCTACCTCGCCCGGGTGGGCGTCGGCGACACCGTGCTGGCCCGGGTCCAGCCCTGCCGGGAGGCGTTCCGGATCGGCCACCGCACCCCCGTGATCATGATCGCGGCCGGCACCGGCCTGGCGCCCTTCCGCGGCGCCGTCGCCGACCGCCGGGCGCTGCTCGCCCCGCCGGCCCATGGCACGGAACTGGCCCCGGCGCTGCTCTACTTCGGCTGCGACGCCCCGGAGGCGGACTACCTGCACCGGGCCGAGCTGGAGGAGGCCGAGCGGGCCGGCGCGGTCTCGATGCGGCCCGCCTTCAGCGAGCAGCCCGAGGATGGGCGGCGGTTCGTCCAGGACCGCATCGCGGCCGAGGCGGCGGAGGTCTGGGCGCTGCTCGAGGCCGGGGCCGAGGTGTACGTGTGCGGCGACGGCGCCCGGATGGCGCCCGGCGTGCGGGAGGCCTTCCGGGCGCTCTACCGCGAGCGCACGCCGGGGGCGGACGAGCAGCGGGCACAGGACTGGCTGCAGGGCCTGATCGAGGCCGGCCGCTACGTCGAGGACGTGTACGCGGGCTGAGGGCACGTCTGCTGGAGAAACGGCCGCTGAAGGACGGCCGCTGATGAACGACCGCCCGCCCGCTGCTCCGGTCGAGCAGCGGGCGGGCAGGCCTCAAGCCGCCGTTGCGGGTCGCCGATCGGGATCCCTCAGGGCGCCGGGGGCGGGGCCCGTCGGTGTGGTGCTTCGTCTCCGTGTCGGCTACGACCCGGCGCACACCTGGATGACGGCGTGGCGGCCGTCGATGCGCCACGTCGTCCCGGTCCCGTCGAGGCGGGCGACGGTGGCGGCGTCGAGGCCGACGATGACGTCCGACTTCAGGGTCCGCAGGGCGGCGACGGCCGAAGGGAAGTGCCCGGCGGTCTCGGCGAAGGGCGTAGTCGGGGGCCAGAGCCGGTCGCCGACCAGGCGGCGGTAGTTGAGGTCGCCCTTGAGGATCGTCAGCGCCGCGCCCGCGAGTTCGGCCCGGAGGTCGGCGGGCAGGTCGTGGTACGGGAGCGGCGCGCAGAAGAACGGATGGGTGCGGAGCACGAGCGTGCCCCGGTTCAGGGCCTGCCACAGTCGGCTGCCGACGGCCTGGGCCGCGGCCGACGGCGCGGTGCGCAGGCGGTCGACCGAGGCGAGGACGTCGGCCGTCGTCGCGTCCGACACGAAGTACGGCTGGGGCTTCACGTACAGGACGACCTTGGCGGCCCGACCGTCGGTCAGCAGGTGGTCGATCAGCACCAGGTCCGGCAGCAGCTCCCGGCCCGCGTTGTCCGCGACGACGCAGACCCGCCCGCCCCCGGCCCGATCCAGCTCGGACCAGAGCACGGCGCTGTCGTCGGCGAGCAGGTCGGACGAGGCTGGCCCGCCGGGCCCGGCGGTGATCTGGAAGCCGAGGTCCGCCCGGTTGCCCCACAGCGCGGACGACAGCAGTGCCTCCGCCCGCTTCGTTCGCGGCAGCGCGTCGAGCTCGCTGAGCGCGACCAGCTCCTCGTCCACCGCCACTCCGGCCAGCTCGGCGTTCTTGAACGGCGCGAACGGGTCGATGCCCTGCCACGCGCCGGGCCGGAAGTAGCCGATGGCGTCGAGCAGCCGGCGGTAGAAGTAGCTCTCCGCCCACAGGAACGGCGCCTCGCCCCAGGGCCTGCCCCACACGAGCCCGCCCCACTCCCGCCACTGGGCGGCGTCCGGAGCGTCCTCGCCCAGCGGCTCCAGGACGCCGGTGGTGCTCTCCACGAGCAGCCGCTCGACCGCCGCCCGCTCGGCCGGGCCGTACGGCAGGGCGTCGAGGACCTGCCGGACGAGCCGGGGATGGCGCTCGTGGAAGACGGCCCACGGGAAGGAGCCGGGGACGTCGCTGCGGATCACGGGGGCGTCGGACACGGTGGGCCTCTCACCGGGAGCTGGTGGCTGGGCCGGGGGAACGGTCCCCGTCGGCTGGGGCCGAGACTAGACGATCACCGGAGCGGCGAGGGGGGCGGGAGGCGGAGGGAAAAGTGTTATCCGCGCGCCCGCCGGGCGGTCTCCTGGGCGTGGGAACGAACGCGCAAGGCCGCGGCAGAGGGTATGCGGCCGGCACGCGGGGTTCGAGATGGGGCGCTCCGCGCGGGGACGGCAGTCTCCGGCCGCGTTCGTTCCCACGGCGCCCGGCCGGATCGTCCCGTCCGTCCGGCGTCGCCCGGCGGTCCGCACGCACCCCACGGCGGCGGACCGTCGGGCGCAGGCTCAGGGCGCTGTCCGTCAGCCGCGGTGGAGCCGCCAGATCTGCTCCTCGCCGGTCTCCGCCGGGGCGAGCGCCTCGGCGGGGCGGCGCGAGTGCTCGGTGAAGCCCAGCCGGGCCGGGACGGCGGCGCTCGCGAGGTTGGCCGGGTCGTGCACGATCTCGACGAAGTCCACGCCGGGGAACCGGAAGGCCTGTTCGGCCAGCGCCCGGGCCGCCCGGGTGGCGATGCCTCGGCCGGTGGCGGCGGGGTGCAGCCAGTAGCCGATCTCCCGGCCGTTCACGGCGGTGTCCTCGCGCCGGAACAGCCCGCAGGCGCCGACGATGGCGCCCTCCAGCAGGATCGCGTAGGTGAAGTCCTTCCCGCTCTCCCACAGCGCAGGCCGCTCCGCCAGGAACGCGGTGGTCTTGGCCACGCTGTGCTCGGCGACCCACGGCATCCAGGGCCGCAGGTGCTCCAGCGACTCCTCGATGACCCGGAAGAACTCGGGAAGGTCCGCCTCGCCGCGGAAACGGCGCAGCGTCACCTCGCCCAGGGTGATTTCCTGCTCTGCTGGCTCCATCCAGGGAGGATCCCCGTCACCACGATGCCCGCGCAACGGGATTACGGCGCTTCCGGACCTGGTGGAGCAGGGCGCCGAGGCCGGCCGCGGTGCCGGAGACGGCGAGCAGGGAGACGTCGGCGAAGCCGACCATGGCGAGGTCGAACCGGGGATTCTCGGCTCCCGCGGTGAACTCCGGGTCCACCAGGCCGTCCGGGTCCTCGGTCACGCTGACCCGCTCGCCCGCCGCGTCACCGGAGCCGCAGTTGACGGACCGGGTGCGCCCCGGGGCGTCGTCGTAGCGCACCGCGCAGCTGTAGCTGGTGGACTTGCCGTGGATCACCCTGACGTCGGTGACGGTGCCCGGGTGGGTCGTGCCGCGCATGGACAGCACGGTGGACTGGGCGGTGTTCAGGCCCAGCATCGGGACGGCGATCACCGGGGCGAGCAGCAGGGCCAGTGCCACGCGCTGCAGCACCCTGGTCGGGCAGAGGCACACCACGCTGTAGATCAGGCCGATCGCCCCAGGGAGGACCAGGGCCAGCGCCGGGAGGAGGAACCACGGCCCGAACGCGCCGAGCGCCCCGCCGAGCGGGAGCAGCACGGCGGCGGCCGGGATCCACAGGGCGGTCAGCAGCGGCCGGCGCGGCCACGACGAGTCGCTCTTCCCGTTCTTCCCGCTCCTCCCGTTCTTCCCGTTGCTCTCGGCCCGACCGGCCTGGCGGTGCCGCCGCTGCCCGGGCCCGTAGGTCTCGTAGTGCGTCATGGCGGGAGATCCTGCCAGGTCAGACCGGGGACGGGCGGCGGCGGGGGCGGCCCCTTCGCCGGGCCGGGCGGCTTGTGGAGGTCAGCGGTAGGAGTAGTGGAAGTTGCCGATGTCCCGGGTGGTGGGCTCGGTGACCCGCCACGGGTCCATCACCGCGTCGTCACCGGTCAGCGGCGGGTTCTCGTTCTGGTGCGTCACGTGCCAGGTCCACCAGAGCCGGTCGACGTTGGCGTGGTGCAGGAAGAACAGCGGGTCGGCCGCCGCGGTGGACAGGTCGGACATGGTGGCGCCGACCCAGTCGTGGATCAGGTCGTGGATGTGCTCCAGGCCGTCCACGAAGGACATGAAGTCGCCGGACCGCATCACCTCGTCCAGCTTGGCGGTCCGCCGCCGGAGGTCCTGCTGGCTCCCGGGCGAGCGGGTCACCCGGATGACCCCGCCCATCGCACCCGGCACCACCACCGTCGGCAGCACGCCGCTCAGCCAGTCCGGGACCTGCTGGTCGGCGGTCCAGTCCCAGTACGGCACGGTGACGTCCGAGTGGATCCGCTGCAGGGCGGTCTCCAGGACGTTGACGAACACCCGGTGCCAAGGGAGGAAGCGCCGGGCCCCGAGGTCGTCGGGGGCATTGGTCATCCGGTGCTGGTGGTGGCCCATGTCGGCGTGGATCGCCACCAGCTTGCCGAAGTCGCCGGACTGGTTCAGCACGGTGAAGGCACCGACCAGCCGGGAGCGCTCGGTGTCCGTGAGGTCCTTCTCGCTCTTGCGGACCTTCTCCACTGGCTGGGCGCGGCGCAGGGCGGCCAGATCGGCGAACGTCCTCGGGCCGGGACCGCCGTCGTGTGCGGCGGTGGCGCGGACGAGCAGGTCGGGATGGGCGAGGGCGGCGAGCTGGTGCTCGAACAGCTGGGTCACGGCACAACCTCGGGGTCTCGGAAGCCGGCGCGGACGCGTACTGCGCCCGCCCCAGCAGAATCCCGCCGGGCACCGGCCCCCGCACGCGGGGCTACCCCGGTGGAGGGCCGTCGCACCGACGGCGGCCGCCGGGCCTGTCAGGGCCGTCGGGCATGATCGAGGGAGGTCGAGGAACGGAGGTCGCGGTGAGCGCCACGGGGTTGTGGGTCATCGGTACGGTGGCTGACGAGGAGCTGCGGCAGTTGCTGCGTGCGGCGGCCGAGGCGGGGCCGCCCGCGCCGCCCGCGCCCGGGGTGGCTGCCGAGCTGGAATGGTGGCGGGGAGTGGCGGGCGAGTCCCTGTTTGGGGATCCGGCCGCCGGCGACGGGATCGCCGGGGAGGACGCCTACCGGCTCTGCAGGTTCTTCGACAGCTGCCGGGACGGCTCCGACGCGGTGGAGGACTTCCGCGAGGCCGTGATGGATCGCTTCCGGCCGGAGGACAAGGAGGGCCTGTTCGCGGCCGCGGCGCGCAAGGCCAACCCGTTCTGGGCCCTCGCCTACGCGCTCGGACCCGACGCGACCCTCCGACTGCCCGGCTGGTTCGGCGACTTCCTGCTCGACTCCCGGCAGGTCCGGGCCCGCCTCCCCGACGCGGAGGAGGCCCTGACCCTGACCGGGGCCCGGCGCCGGGAGGTGGTCGAGCGCATCCACGCCTGGATGACCGGCCTCGGCGACGACCCTGACCACGACGCCGACGCCCTCCTCGACGGCCCCCTGCGCGTGCTCCGCCACGCCGCCCGCACCGGCCAGGGCGTGGCCGGGCACACCTACTGGCACTGAGGAGCGCGGATGGACCATCCACGGATGGAGACCAACCCCATCGAGACCCGCGAACTCCGCGACCCGTTCGCCGAGTTCCATGCGGCGTTGATCCCGGCGGAGTGAGGGGCGGGCGTGGAGCGGAAGCGGGTCCTGATGTTGGACGCGGCTCCGGGGGAGCTGCTCGATCGTGAGCTGGAGCGGCTGGTCGGGCACGGGCTCGCCGTCACGCTGAACCTGCGGCGGGTGGGGGACCGGGCGGGGGCGGCGGTCGACCGGTGGGCGGACCGGGTGGAGTTCACCGACGTCGACCTGTTCGACGAGGCGGCGCTGATCGAGGAGGTGGTGCGGGGCGGGCGCGGGTACGACGCCGTCAAGTCCCGGGCGAGCGCCCCGCTGCGCGCCGCGCTGCTCGAGGCGGCGACCGATCGTGCGCTGGCCCACCGGCTGCGGGTGGTCGGACGGGCCGGGGCGGGCACCGACCACGTCGACCAGGCCGCCGCCGCCCGCCACGGGGTCACCGTCACCCACACGCCCGGTTCCAACGCGAACGCCGTCGCGGAGTTCGCCCTGGCCCAGCTGCTTGCCCTGACCCGGCACCTGGCTCCCTACAACGAGGCTGCACACCAAGGCCGTTGGAGCGCACCGACGGCCCCCGCAGTCGAGCTGTCCGAACTCACCCTGGGCATCGTCGGGCTGGGGCGGATCGGCCTCGCGCTGGCGGAACGGGCCACGGCGCTGGGCATGACCGTCCAGGGCTACGCGCGGCGCCCGACCCACCCGCCGGTGCGCCGGGTCGAATCCCTCGACGCCCTGCTCGCCACCAGCGACGTGGTGTCGCTGCACCTCCCGCTCACCCCGAAGACCGAAGGGCTGATCGGGCGGGCGGAACTCGCGCGGATGCGGCCCGGGTCGATCCTGCTGAACACCTCCCGGGGCGGCATCGTCGACGAACAGGCGCTCGCCGACGCCCTGCGCGACCCGGCCCGGCCGCCGGCGGCGGCCGCCGTCGACACCTTCGCCCACGAGCACGCCGCCTTCGCCTCACCGCTGTTCGGCCTGCCCAACGCCCTGCTCACCCCGCACGTCGCCGGAATGACCAGGAGCGCCATGGCCGAGGCGGCCCTGCGCTGCGCGGACCACATCGCGGCACTGCTCGCCGGACGGCCGGACGGCATTCCCGTGGTGGCCTGACGACGTTACGAGGTCGCCGCCCGGAACAACGCCGCCGCGGCCCGGTCCCCGGGAAGAAGGTCTCGATGACGATCTCGTCCAGCGCCACATCCAGGACGGTGGCCCCGCCAGTCATCGAGGCCCGGACGCTATCCGGCGCCGTTCGCGGGCCGCCACCGGATTTCCGTCTCCGACTCCGACTCCGGCGCCAACCGCCAAGTCCTGGACGGAGCACAGCAGCTGGGCGGAATCCGGTGGCGTCGCGTCCCCGCTCCTGGCAGGGTGCCAGCCGTGCTGAGGAAGAATCTGCTCTTCGTGACCCTGACCGGGCACGGGCACATCAACCCGATGCTGCCGCTGGTCGAGGAGCTCGTGCGGCGCGGGCACCAGGTGGTGTACGCCACCGAGGCGGGTCATGCCGCCGCCGTCACCGGGGCCGGCGCGCGGTGGTTGGAGCTGCCGTCGCCGCCGCCGTTCACGCCGCCGCCGGTGATCGGTCCGGCGGCGGTGGCCGGCTGGTTGCGCCACTACTTCGCGGCGCTGAGCGCGACGTACCCGGTGCTGCGGAGGCACTGTGGGTCGGAGCGGGTGGACGCGATCTGTTACGACACGACGAACTGGCCGGGCCGGATCGCCGCCCGGAGCCTGGGCATTCCCGGGGTGCAGTGCTTCCCCCACCTCGCCTCCAACGAGACGTACTCGCTGGACCGGCAGTTGACCGGGGGGATCGACGCCGACGATCCGGCAGTGGCCTCGCTCGCCGCCGACTGCGCCGCCTTCGCCACCGAGTACGGCGTCCCGCTCGGCCTCGCCGACACCATGACGGTGGCGGACGGGCTCAACCTGGTGTTCGTCCCCCGGGAGTTCCAGCCGGCCGCCGACAGCTTCGACGGGCGCTTCCACTTCCTGGGCCCGTCGACGGGATCGCGGGAGCGGGTCGAGGAGTGGTCACCGCGCGACCCCGACGCGCCACTGCTGTACGTGTCACTGGGCACCGTGGTCGACGGCCACCCGGACTTCTACCGGGCGTGCGCGGCCGCCGTCGCCGACCGGTCGTGGCAGGTGGCGATGAGCGTGGGCGGGGCGGAGCGCGCGGTACTGGGTGTCGTCCCGGGGTGGGTGGAGGTGCGGTCGCGGTTCCCGCAGCTCGCGGTGCTCCGCCGGGCCACCGCCTTCGTGTCCCACGCCGGGATGAACTCGGTGATGGAGGCGCTGACTTACGGGGTCGGCATCGTCGCCGTCCCCCGGACGCCCGAGCAGGCGGCCAACGCAGGGCGGCTGGTGGAGCTCGGGCTGGGCGAACGCCTGGACGACGCGGAGCCGGTGAGCCCGGAGGCACTGTGGGCGGCGATCAGCAGGGTCGCCGCGGACCCGGTGGTGCGTGCCGATCTCGCGGAGATGCGCCGGGCCGTCCGGCGGGGTGGGGGAGCGGCCCGGGGCGCCGACCTGGTCGAACAGTACGTCCGGTAGGCGCCTACCGGGCCGCGGGAGAAGCACGACCCGCTGACCGGCCGGGGTCGCAACTCCACCGACTTCAGCTGGTCCGCCGCGCCGCTGCTGCCCCTGCTGCGGAAACTGACCGCTTTGGCTCCGCGCCCCCTGACCAGGCATGATCGGGGGCATGGTCGAACGAGTCATTGCAGCGTGTGACGGAGCAGCCAAGGGCAACCCGGGTCCGGCGGCCTGGGCCTACGTGGTGGCGGACGGCGCCGGGGTGCCCCAGCGCTGGGAGGCCGGGCCGCTCGGGCACAGCACCAACAACGTCGGCGAGCTGACGGCGCTTCAGCAGCTGCTGTCCGCCACCGACCCGGCCGTCCCGCTGGAGGTCCGGCTCGACAGCACCTACACCCGCGACTCGGTCACCAAGTGGCTCAAGGGCTGGAAGCGCAACGGCTGGAAGACGGCCGCGGGCAAGCCGGTGGCCAACCGCGAACTGATCCAACGGATCGACGAACTCCTGGAGGGCCGGGACGTCACCTTCGTGTACGTTCCCGCCCACCAGGTGGACGGCGACCCGCTGAACGCCATCGCCGACAAGGCCGCCAGCGACGCCGCCCGCACCCAGCGGGCCGCCGCCGGCACGGCCGCCGACCTGCCGGTGCCCGACCCGGCCGCCGCCGTGAAGGCCCCCAAGGCGCGTCCCACCCGCTCGGCCGCCACCTCCTCCGGCACCGGCGGCGCCGCCAAGCGCAGCGGCGGCTCGCGCACCCTGAACGCCCGCTTCCCCGGCACCTGCCCGTGCAGCCGCCCGTACGCCAAGGGTGACAAGATCACCAAGGTGGGCAGCAGCTGGGGCCACCCGGAGTGCGCCGCCGCCCACGCCTGAGCCCGAGCACGACTGGGTCCGCCCACGCCTGAGCCCGCTCACGCCGCCGTCTGAGTAGCCGTACTCAGGCGGCGGATCGGCGCGGCGGTGGACGATGTCGATCATGACGAAGACCAGGCAGGGCCGCCGGGCGTCCGTGCGGATCGGAATGCCCACCGCGGCCGCCGGGGCGATGGTGCTCGGCGCGGTCGGCCACCACTCGGCCGCGACGCTGGCGGACGGGCTGCCCCGGGCCTGGTCTGGACGGCGGCGGCACCGGCCAGTCCCGCACGGCCGTCCTCGGCGCCCGCTGCGCCCTCGCGGGGATCGCCCCGCCGCAGTGGCGGGAGGCCTCGCGGCGGGCCCGCCAGACCCTGACCGGCCAGGGCTGGACGGTCGCCGCCGTCGACGACTCCGCCCTCGTCCCCGGCCTGTCGCTGACGCCGCCGGCCACCGGTCCGGGCTCCCTCGCCGAGACGGTCTCGATCAGCTACAACCGCGTGGACCACACCTTCGCGGTCACGGCCGGCACCGAGTGCTCCCGCCACTCCGACGGCACGCCGGTGGAACGGGGTGGGGAACCGGCCGACCTGCCGACCATCACCGCCCCGACGCAGTTGCGCACCCACTGAGTCCGCCGGCGCTCCCGCCCGTACACACAGGTGAGCGTTCCGGAGCGGAGGAGCGGAGGTGAGTGCGGTGATCGTGTCCGAGACATCGGAGTTCCACGTCGGCGACCAGGTGTGGGTCTACCGCGACTCCTCCTTCGGCGCGGTCGAGAGCGCCGTCGTCGTGGCCGCCCCGGCGGACCGCAGCCTGCGGGTGGAGTTCGCCGACGGCCACCGCAGCCATCTGCGCCGCGGCCGGGTCGAGCTGCACGCGCCGCGAACGGAGCGGGCGTTGACATGACGTCAGGAAAAGCGCTCGGCGACCCGCCGTCCGGCACCCGCTGTCATCATGAACACGACTCCGGCGGCGGCGCCGGAAGCGAGCGTGAGGAGCGGGCGTGCGGGAAGCCGGTACGGGGATCGACCAGCCGCGACAGCAGCCGGTGGCGATGGCGGACCAACAGGTCGGGCTGAACGGCGCGTTCGCCGCCGCGCTGACCAGGGCGGTGGGGTCGATGCCCGCCCTGTACGTCGCCCTGGCGCTGGTCGGCGGCTGGATGGCGCTGGCGACCTGGGGGCCGCTGCACGTCGTCGACCCGTACCCCTTCGGGTTCCTGCTGTTCCTCGACAACGTGGTCCAACTGGTGCTCTGCCTGGCGATCCTGGTCGGCCAGCGGGTGCTGGGCCAGGCCGCCGACCGCCGGTCGGTGCAGACCTACGAGAACGCCGAGGCGATCTTCGCCAGGGTCGCCGACCTCCAGGCACACCTCGACCGCCACGACCGGGCACTCGGCCGTGGCGTCAGCCTGCTGGAGACCAGCGGCCACCCGTGGATCGAGCGGCACCGGGTGCAGCCGCCGCCGCAGGCGCTGGACCAGGCCACCGGGGTCAACGGGCGGATCGCCGCCTGGCTGACCGGGCGGCTGGGCAGCATGTGGGCCTTCTACCTGGCGGCCGGGACGCAGGTGGTGTGGATCGGCCTGTCCCGGCTGGGGCTGCAGACCTTCGACCCCTACCCGTTCGCCTTCATGAGCTTCCTCTCCACCCTGGCCCAGCTGATCTTCATGATCGTCATCATGGTCGGCCAGGACGTGCTGGGAAAGGCCGGCGACCGCCGCGCCGAGCAGACCCTGTTGGACGCCGAGGCCGTACTGCACGAGTGCGGCCGGATGAAGGCCCGGCTGGAGGCGCAGGGCAAGGTCATCGAGAGCCTGGCCGACTACACCAGCGCCCAGGTCACCCGGCACCTGGCCCGGGCCATCCACCAGAGCCGGCTCACGGCCGCGGTGGAGGACGGCGAGGAGCCGGGCAGCCGGCCGGCCCTGCTGCCCTGGGAGGAACTGCCCGAGGAACTGCGGTCGGCCAACCGGCGCCAGGCCCGGCAACTCGGCGAACGCCTCGCCGCGGTCGGCTGCCTGATGGTGCCCACCTCCGAGCAGGTGGCCCCCGAGGCCGTCGGCGGCTTCGAGGACTTCACCGAGGAGGAGACCGAGGTGCTGGCCCGGCTGGAGCACGAGCACGAGCACCGCTACGGAACGGGCGCCGAACCGGAGGCGGTCCTCCCCGGCCAGCGGGACGGCCGGGCGGAGTTCCTGCCCTGGGAGGAGCTGTCCGACCGGGCCCGGGCCCGAACGGTGGAGTCGGTGCGCCGGATTCCCGCCGTGCTGGCCGACGTCGGCTTCCAGGTGGTGCGGATCGGCCGGATCACCGACGGCGTGGGGGAGTTGGACTTCACCCCCGAGGAGTGGGCGGTGCTCGGCCGGGCACTGATGGCCTCCGGCGTGCTGGTCGCCCTGGCCGAGGGCGTCGCCGATCCGGAGGAGATCATCGCGATCGTCAAGCTGCTGCGCGAGGCGGGCACCACCCACCCGCGACGCTTCGTCCGGGAGCTCGCGGCCGCCTCCACCTTCGACACCGGGCTGCGCCCCGACACCCGCTACGCCGAGTACCGCGAGCCGGCGCTGGAGACGATCCGGGCCGCCGCCCGGATCGTCGCGGAGCGGGCGCCGGACGAACTCGACGGGTTCCGCGCCTTCCTGCTGGAGATCGCCACCGTGGTCGCCGACGCCAACGAGGAGGGCGGCATCCTCGGCCTGGGCGCGCGTACCCGGGTGCCCAGCGAACTCGCGGCGATGGAGGCGGTCCGGGTGGCCGGCGACCCGGAGGCGCCGATGCCCGAACGGGCCAAGGTCAGCCTGCGCAGCCGGAGTTGACCGGACGCGACCGGCCGACCACGGAGGCGGTCGGCCGGTCGGTGCGCATGGACGTCAGGAGGGGATCACTTCTCCTGGGCGATCGACTTGAGGTCGTCGAAGCTCATGCCGACCTTGTTGAGCGCCTGGGCCTGGGCCTCCGGCAGGCCGAGCGCGGCCAGCTCCTTGAGCTGGGCGTCGGTCAGCGGCGCGGCGTCGGTGCTGACCGACGGGACGGCGCCCGGCGCGGTCTCGTCACCGAGGTCGGAGCTGTCGCCGCCGGCGGCCAGCAAGAAGAAGCTCTTCATGAGGTCCTCGGTGGTCATCTTGTTCGGCACCGGCGACGGGACCTCGACCTTCGGCGCCTCCTGGTCGAAGGTCAGCTTCACCGGGAAGCTGACGCCCGGGTCCACCTCCTTCGCCAGCTGCGCCAGGTCGAAGCTCGCCGAGGAGAGCGAGCCGTCCTTCAGGTAGAGGTCGGCGCCCACCTTGCGGTCCGGGACGTCGCTCGGAGCCTCGGTCGGGAACTTCTTGAACTGCTGCGGGAACTTGGTGGAGAGTGGCTTGAGGGCCTTGTACAGCTCGTCCACGGCCTGGCGGGCCGGGGCGCTCATCCAGATGTGCTCGGTGCCGTCCTTCTTGCCCTTGTCCTCGAAGGTGACCGTCCGGTTGAAGACGTCCTTCAGCGAGTCGAGGAGCTCCTTGCCGGCCTGCGGGTCGACCGAGGGCAGGGCCTCCGGCTCGCCGCCCTTGGCGCCGTCGTTCTTCTTGGCCTCGTTGGCGAGTTCCTGGAGGTCGAAGGAGGTCCAGTCGCCGCTCAGCAGGCTCTTGGCGGGGTCCGTGCCGGGGGGAAGGTCCTTGGTGACGGCGTCGGCCTCGGACGGGTCCTGACCGGTGAGCTTGAGCACGCTCTTCAGGTCGATGCGCAGGTACCCGGTGGCCTCGGCCTGGCGGTACTCGAGGAGCGGGGTGCCCTTCTTGTCCGCGATGCGGTAGGAGACGCGCACCGACTTGTCGAGCGTGACGTCCTTCTGGTCGCTCGCGCCCGCGTTCTTGAAGGCCTCGACGTCCTTGAGCGGCTTGTCGGCGGAGACCAACACGGCTATGGAGAGGCCGGACAGCCCCTTCGCGCTCTGCTCGTCGACGGCCTCGTCGCCGCTCTCCTTGGTGAAGGCGACGATCTGTTCGGGGGTGGCGTCCACGGAGAGCGTGAAGCCGGCCGACTTGCTGTCACCGATCCTGCCGAAGGCCTTGGAGACCTTCTGGCCGGCCGAGATCTGCTCGGCGGTGCCGCAGGCGGTGAGGCCGGCGGCGAGGACGGAGGCGGTGACCGCGACGGGCAGCGCACCGCGCGCGGCCTTGCGGATGGCGGTGTTGATGGTGCATCTCCTGTGTGACGGGGCCTGACCGAAACGGGCCAGGCCGATCCCTCCCCCTGCGGCGAAGTGCACCGCAGCGCGTACACATGGGAGCACAGTGTCAGCAAGGATGCACACGATTTTTTGACCCCGGCTTTAACAGATCTGTCCGAGATGGTGACCCTTTGGCCGGATTCCACCCCACCGGGCCGACCGGACCACCCCTTGGACGAGCCGGAGTCGGCCCCGCGCACGAAGTCGCCGGGACAGGAGGAACAGCTCCGCCACCGGCACGGTGGAGACCGGTGCCGCCGCCGAGTGCTGAGCGGCAGTCGGCCGGTCATGACCCGTACGGCCGCTCCGAACGCCCCAGGACCAGGCCGCCGTTGGACGCTCCGTGTGCCGACTTGGCCCCGGCGGGCGCCGGACCGGCGGGGCGCCCGATTCCACGGGGACGGCGGTGTTCGAAGTGTCATCACCACCTGCTAACCTCAGCCGATTTCCCGCCACACCGAGTCGGCGGACACGACGGGGTAAGAGGTACAGAAGACATGGCATTCCTCCGGGCCAAGCAGAAGGCCCAGGTCATCGAGAAGCTCTCGCAGGTGGCGCCTCCCGGCGAGACCTTCATCGCCTGCGTGCACGCGGAGAGCGGGCCCAGCCCCTGGCTCGCCGCGGCGCTCGGTGAGATTCCGCTCGTCGGCCTGATCATCGTGCTGACCCGCAGGTACTACTTCCTGACGCTCACCAACAGCCACGTGGTGATCAACTCGGCCAACCGCTGGAACAACCGCCCCGGCGACGTCGTCGCGGCCTTCCCGCGGCACGCCTTCCCGGTCAACCGGGTCAAGCGGGCCAGCATCTGGAGCTCGATGTACGTCCAGATGCCCGGCAACAGCAGCCCGACGCGCCTGAACATCCACCGCATCTGGCGCGCCGAGATGGACCAGCTGAGCGCCGCCTTCCCGCCCGGGTCGATCGACCCGAGCTCGCAGCCGTTCGACACCCCGCAGGGCCAGGGCTACCCGATGCCGGGGCAGCCGATGCCCGGGCAGCCGATGCCGGGCCAGCCGATGCCGGGTCAGCCGGGGATCCCGCAGCAGCAGGGCTACGGCGCGCCGCAGGGCCAGCCGTACCCGCCGCAGCAGCCGTACCCGGCCCCGCAGGCGGCCCCGCACGGGCAGCCGTACCCGGCGGCGCCCCAGGCCTACCCGCCGGCCCAGCCGTACCCGGCGCAGCCGGGCGCCCAGGTGCCGCCGCCGGCCCAGCCGTACCCGCCGCAGGTCCCGAACGTGCCCTACCCGGGCCAGCCGGGCCAGCAGGGCTACCCGGGCCAGCGCTGACCGAGGTCCGGCCCCGGTTCCCCACGGGGGAGCCGGGGCCGACGCCTTCCGATCACCCGCGGTGACCGTGGAGTGGTCGTACGTGGCCCCACCGGGCTCGGCGCGCTGGGAGCGACGGACTCTGCCAGGCTGAAGGGGAAGCTACCTCGACCGAGGAGGCCCGCACCCATGTCAGCGCAGAAGCCCGGGCCGGCCGGACGGCAGGCCCGCGTTGCCGCGCTCCGGGCCGCGGAGGCCCGTCACGCGCGGGCCCGGCGGTGGCTGGTGGGCGCAGTGATCGGCCTGCTCGTGCTCGTCGTGGTCGGCGGGATCGCCGTCGTGATCGCCACCAACCAGGGCTCCTCCGCGCCCAGCGGCGTCCCGGCGCAGCCGCGGACCACCGCCGAGGGCCGGACCACCCCGCCGCCCTGGGACGCCCCCGCCGACGTCGCCGCCGCCGTGAAGGCCGCCGGCCTGCCGATGCTCGGCGCCGAGCACATCCACGCCCACCTCGACGTCTACGCCGACGGACGGGCCGTGACGGTGCCCGCGCTGGTGGGCATCGACGAGAGCGCCCAGAGGATCAGCCCGCTGCACACCCACGACACGACCGGCGTCATCCACGTCGAGTCGCCGGTGACCGCCGAGTTCAGCCTGGGCCAGTTCCTGACCGAGTGGCAGGTCTCCACCTCCGCCGACCACCTCGGCGGGCTGCGCACCGACGCCACCCACACCCTGACCGCGTACGTCAACGGCAAGGCGGTGAGCGGCGACCCGGCGGCGATCCGGTTGAACGCCCACGACGAGATCGCCCTGGTCTACGGCACGGAGGCCGAGAACGCCGCCGTCACGGTGCCGAGCGGCTACAACTGGCCGAGCGGTCTCTAGCGCTCCGCAAGCCGCTCGGTCAGGAACACCCGGCTGGTGCCCGGCGGATCGCAACGGGATCTCGCCGGGCGTCGTCCATCTGCGGCAGGCCGCCCCGCCGCGCACGCTCGCGGCCTCCGGACGCCGGCACGCCCTGGCGCGGGCGCGGCTGTGCCACGACCACCTGGCCGACGCCTTCGGCCTGGCCGTCACCGACGCGATGGCCGGGCGCGGCCTGCTGGACTGGGGCCCGGCGCCAGGACTCACACCGGAGGGTCGGGCCTGGCGGGCCGGGCTCGGCATCGAGCTGCCCGGCGGACCCGCGGCGCCCGCCGGTGCGGGCCTGCCTGGACTGGACCGAGCGCCGCCCCCACCTGGGCGGCGCGGCGGGGGCCGCGCTGTGCGCCCACGCGCTCACCGCCGGCTGGGGACCCGGGTCGACACCGGCCGCGCTCTCGCGGTGACCGAAGCCGGACGGCAGGCCTGGCAGGAGCACCTCGGCCTGGCGGCCCAAGACCTGTGACACCGGCTGCCGCCCCACGCCGAGCTCCGGCGGCGTACCGTTTGTGGAGCCAGCAGCTCGTCGCCGCCCTGGGACGGATCCGGGAACGGGACCGGGCCGACCGGCTGCCCCGTGCCCCTCAGGCGCCACGGCCACGGCCCCGGGCGCGGACGCCCGGTCAGCGCGGGTGCCGGCCGGCGGCCGGGCGCAGGACTCAGGCCAGCTCGCGCATCCGGCGGATCGGGCTGGCCAGCAGGATCACCGGGCTCGCCGCGCTGACGATCGCGACCAGCAGCAGCGCCGTGCGCGGCCCCCAGGCCGCCGCGGCGGCGCCGGCGGCGAGGGCGCCGACCGGGATGGCGCCCCAGGAGACGAAGCGGACCGTGGCCATCACCCGGGGGAGCAGCTCCGGCGGGGTCTGGGTCTGCCGGTGGGTGCGGGTCACGATGCTGGAGACCACGACTCCGGCCGAGAACCCGGCGTTGCCGAGGGCGAAGACCAGCGTGCCCCAGCCGGATCCGGCCGCCGGGAGCAGCAGGGCGAAGACGGTGGAGACCACGGCCGCCCAGCGCAGAGCGGGCCCGCCACCAAGCCGCCGCACCAGGCGGGGCGTGGCGGCCGCGCCGAGCAGGCTGCCGAGGCCGCCGGTGGCCATCAGGGCGCCCACGGTGGCGGCCGGGGCGTCGAGGGTGCGGACCAGGAAGACCGGGGTGAGCGTCATCAGGCCGCCGCAGACGAAGTTGAGGGCGGTGGCGTCGGCGACGCAGGGCCGGATCACCGGGTGCCGGGCGACGAACCGCCAGCCCTCGCGGATCTGCTCGCGCATCCCGGCGCCGCCGGTCGGCCTGGCGGCCGGCTGCTCGGCCTGCGGGAGGCTGCCGAGCAGCGCCGCCGAGGCCAGGTAGCTGACCGAGTCCAGCAGCATCGAGGCCGCGCCGCCGACGAGCTGCACCAGTACGCCGCCCAGTGAGGGCCCGGCCAGGTCGGTGGCCGCGATGCTGCCGGAGACCAGGCTGTTGCGGGCGGTCAGCTGCTCCTTGGGGACGACGGTGGGCAGGAAGGTGGAGTTGCCGACGTCGAACAGGACGCTCGCGAAGCCGACCAGCAGTGCCACCACGACGAGTTGCGGCAGCCCCAGCACCCCGAGGGCGGCCGCCAGCGGGATCGAGGCGACGGCGGCCGCGCGGATCAGGTCCATCGCCACCTGGGTGCCGCGCAGCGGGAGGCGCTGGACCAGGACACCGGCCGGCAGTCCGATCAGCAGCCAGGCGACGTAGGCGGCGCCGGTGATCAGGCCGACCTCGAGGGCCGAGGCGTGCAGGGTGACGACCGCGATCAGCGGGAGCGCCACCGTGGTCACCTGGTCCCCGAGCCGGCTGACCGTCGAGGCCGTCCAGTAGCGCCAGAAGGCCGTCGCTCCGCCGGCGCGGCGCTTGCCGGGCCGTACCCCCTCCGCCGTTCCCGTCGTCGTGTCCACCGTCTCCGTCGTCACGTCCACCCCTTCGCTGCGACTGAGTTCCTTTTGGGAACTCACTATAATGGGTGATCATGCGGCACACGGAAGCGGCTGACCCCGACTGCGCGATCTCCCAGGCCCTGGCGGTGGTCGGGGACACCTGGACGCTGCTCCTGATCAGGGACGTCGCCGGCGGCACCCACCAGTTCGACGCGCTGCAGGACGGACTCGGCATCAGCCGCAAGGTGCTCACCGGACGGCTGAAGGCGCTGGTCGCCGACGGCGTGCTGGAGAAGCGGCTCTACCACCCCCACCCGCCGCGCTACGAGTACCACCTGACGGACCGCGGCCGCGGCCTGCTGCCGGTGCTGGTCGCCCTGCAGGACTGGGGCGGGCGCTACGTCCTGGGCGACGGCACGCTCACCGGCACCAGCACCCCCGACTCCGCCGAGACCCGCCGGGTGCTGGCGCTCACCGGCCACCGGCTGCCCGCCCTGGAACTCGACGCCGCCTCCGGCGGACGCGTCGACCCGGTCGCCGCGGACCGCGCCTGGACGGTGCTCTACTGCTACCCGGGCGCCTACGCCCCGGGCGGCCTGGACTACCCGCCCGGCTGGGGCGAGGTCCCGGGCGCGCCCGGCTGCACCCTGGAGTCCTGCACCTACCGCGACCGGATGGGCGAGTTCGCCGCCCGCGACACCGCCGTCCACGGCGTCAGCACCCAACGCCCGGACCAGCTGGCGGCGTTCGCCGAACACGCGCGGATCCCGTTCCCGCTGCTCTCCGACGCCGGACTCGAACTCGCCGCCGCCCTTCGGCTGCCGACCTTCCGCGCCGCCGGCGTCGAGCGCCTCAAGCGGCTCACCCTGATCCTCGACGCCGGGCGGACCGTCCGGGGCGTGCTCTACCCGGTCACCGACCCGGCGGGCTCGGTCGAGGACACCCTCGCCCTGCTCGACGGCCTCCGGGGCGAATGACGACGGGACGCCCCCGGCCCGGCCGGAGGCACACCCGTCCGAGCTCCGGCGCCAGGGGGCGTGTCAGACCCGCCCTACCGGCGACTCCGCCCGCGCGGCGAACGGCGCGCCGCGCCGAAGGTGAGCGCGGCCCAGAGGACGGCCAGAGCGCCCGTGACGTAGACCCCGGCGCCGTCGAAGGAGAGGTCGTCGTCCAGGGTGGCCGGCGGGGCCCAGCCGGCCGGGTCGGCGAGCACCGTCGTGGTGGTGCCGATGGAGGTGCCCGAGCAGCCGATGCCCCCGATGGTGCCGTGCGGCAGCGGACGGCCGTCCTCGCGCCGGATGCCGCAGGTCCAACTCACCTTGCCCGTCTTGTCCTTGCCGCTGTGCGCCGAGGTGACCACGACCGGGGTCCGCACCCCGCGGTGCGCGATCAGCTGGGCGCGGAGGGCGGGCGTGGGGATCGCCAGGAGCAGCACGCCCAGGAAGACGGCCGGCCAGATCACCCACCCGGTGCTTCGGATCAGCATCAGCCCGATGACGGCCGCCATCAGTACCAGGACGGCGAGGACCGTGCAGGGGGTCTGGTAGTCCGGGTTGGTGGCGACCGCGAGCAGTCCGATGATCAGCAGCGGCGCGAGCAGCCCGACCAGGAGCGCCGTGCGGCGCACCGTGCGCGGCGCGAGCTGGATGTCCTTGCCCGGGCGCCGGCGGACCGGCTTCGGCGGCCGGCGGACGCCCGCGGCGAGCGGTCGCTTCTGCTTCTTGTTCGGCCGCTTGGCCATGCTGCCCCCGGTTCGGTGGTTCCGTTCGTGCTCGCGACAGTGTGGCGGCAGCCCCCGACCCGGGGAAGACCGGGGTGCCCCCGACGGCGCCCGGGCGCCGCGCGCTGAACCCAGTACCGCCGCACGGGATGCGGCGGTATGGGGGTGTGAGGGCGGTGTGGGGCGCATCACAGCTTTCGGGCCCGTTCGGGCTCCTACGATCGTGATCGCGGACGTCCGCCACGAGCCCGGCGCCCGCCCGGCACCCCCCGCGATCCGGCCCGAGGAGAAGCGCACCTTGACCACCCCCACCGCCGCGCCCGACAGCTACTACCAGCGCACCGGCGAGCACAGCTACAAGCCGACCGCCCACGCGCAGGGCGCCTGGCACCCCGACGAGCAGCACTTCAGCCCGGTGGGCGGCCTGATCGCCCACGCGATCGACCGCCACCGGGCCGACCGCCCCGCGGAGCGACCCGCCGACGGCCTCGCCCTGGCCCGGATCAGCTACGACATACTCGGTCTGATCGCTTTGGACGAGCTCGAGATCACCGTGGAGACCGTCCGCCCCGGCCGCACCATCGAGCTGGTGGAGGCGGTGGCCTCGGTCGGCGGCCGCGCCGTGGTCCGGGCCCGGGCCTGGTTCCTGGCCGAGCAGGACACCACCGCCGTCGCCGGCACCCACGACGAACGGCTGCCCGCGCCGGAGGAGTTCGAGCCGTGGGCGATGAGCGGGCCGTGGGGCGGCGGCTACATCGCCTCGATCGACGTCCGCCGCCGCTACACCGCCCCCGGCCGTGCCGCCGCCTGGATCGCCACGCCGCTGGAGCTGGTCGCGGGGGAGCCCAGCAGCCCGCACGCCTCCTTCATCGCCCTGGTCGACACCGCCAACGGCATCGCCGTGCGCCAGGAGCCCACCGAGTGGATGTTCCCCAACACCGATCTGACCATCCACTTCCACCGCCGCCCCGACGGACCGTGGACCGGTCTGGACACCAGCGTCAGCTTCGGCCCGTCCGGCCACGGCGTGACCAGCACCGTGCTGCACGACGTGCACGGGCCGGTCGGCCGGGCCGAGCAGATCCTCACCGTCCGCCCGCTGTCCGGAAGTTGACGGAACGAGCGGCGCCATCCCCGCCGGGGGCGGCGCCGCTCGTTCAGCGGCAGTGATTCAGCGACAGGGGCTCAGCCCGGCAGCGAGTCCATGAAGGAGCTCACCGAGAACACCGCCTTGCCCGGCCCGGCCGGACCGTAGCCGGGCGGGGAGGAGAGGCCGAACTCCTCCAGGGTGGCCCGGTAGGTCCGCAGCAACCGGATGTGGTACTCCAGCGGCGCGCCCTGCGGATTGGCCTTGCCCAGCGGGGTGGTGGGCTCGGGGCACCAGGTGGTGAAGCGCGGCACCACGCCGTGGGACATGAAGAAGCGCAGCCCCTCCCGGGTGGAGGCGATCGCCTCGTCGACCGTGGTGAAGCCGAAGGGCTCGGCCATCTCCACGCCCGCCACGAAGTTGGGGATCACGTTCTCCGGGCCGAACACCTCGGTGGAGTCGAGGATCCGGCGGTGCCACTCGTCCCGGCCGACGTAGCGCTCCTTGCCGGGGCAGTAGAGCTCGAACAGCCGCTTGTCCCACACCTCGAAGTTGGGGTGGTAGATCCGCACCCCGTAGTCGTGGAAGCGCTGGACGTCCTCGCGCGGCAGCGCCTGGGCGACCACCTTGCCGATCCAGCGGCCGGGGAAGCGCTCCTCGATGGCCTTGGCGTACTGGCCGTAGAAGTCGGCCTCGTCCCGCCCGCCGACCTGCGAGGTGATCGCGCCGCCGGTGAGGGTGTACGCCTGGGAGGCCCGGGCGGTGTCGTGCCGGTCGATCAGCTCCAGCGCCTCCAGCACCTCCTCGACCGGCTTGACCCCGGTGTACGGGCGGCCAGCGGCCTTGTGCTGGCGCCAGTTGTGGTTGATGTCGCAGTACTGGCACTCCTCCTTGGCGCCGAAGTACTGGCAGACCCGGAACACCGTGAGGTAGATCAGGTAACCCCACTGGATGGTCGGCGCGACCTCCATCACCGACTTCCCGTTCGCCAGGGTGTGCCGGTAGTAGTCGGGCATCGGCGGCAGGCCGACGTCGGCGATCCGCGCGCCGTCCAGGTAGAGGCCGAGCGTGCCGTCCTCGCCCGCGCGGACCCGGTACGGCGAGTCCGGGTTGACCCGCACCGACACCACCGTGCGGCGCAGCCCGTACGGCCCGCCGGTCAGCACGATCTCCTCCGGCGGCCGGTTCAGCGCGGCCGCGCCGAGCTCGGGCAGGGTGCGGTGGTCGAAGGAGAAGATGAAGTACGACTTCGGCTTGACCTCGCCGCCCCCGTCGGCGCCGGTGCTGCCGCTGAGGGCGGACTCGTCGAAGGCCATGCCGCCGCGCAACAGGTCCTCCTTGATCACCGCCTCGCGGGGTACGTCGGGGAAGCGCTCCATGAGGTCCTCGACGACTGCGGTCCGGCTGCGGGCCTGGCTCTCCATGCGCTGCTCTTCCTTCCTGGCCCCGTTCCACTCACGGCGCTGCGCCCATTCTTCTCCCCCTTACGCGGGTGGAGCGGACAGGCCCGCCCGGCGGAACAGGCCCGCCCGGCGGCCGGGGTCGGCCGCCGGGCGGGAGTCCTGGCGGGGAACCGGACGCGCTAGCCGCTCACGCCGAGCCGGGCGGCGGCGGTGCCGAGCCCGACCGGGCCGCGCAGCAGCCGGGCGGGCAGGGTGGTGCGGGTCGCGAAGTTCACAACGCGGCCCGTCGGAGCTGGGCACGGGTGAGGTTCACCGGGTTGACGCGACATGCGGGCAGGTCGGATCCGCCGGCTCGGGGCCGGAGTGCCCAGCGGCGGGGTGGACCGATGCATGACGGGAGCACGGTCAAACGCCGTCGGCATGAACGTTCACCCTATCGGGTGTAGAAGATCGTCCGTGGCGATCCGGAACGCGCTTTCGCGCCTACGGTTGGGAAGCGAGCGAGACGGGGCCCGCGGCGTGGAGTTCCCCTTCGCGGCGGGCGAGATGACGATCCGTCACATCATGCGATCCCTCTCAGAGGAGGCTCCATGCCCCTGCGCACCAGAACGGGCACAGCACCCGGGCCCGCCCCCGCCCCGGCGGTGGGCCCATGAGCTCCCCGGCGATCGAACGGATCCTGCGCGGGCCCACCGGACTGGGCACCGCCGGGCTGCAGTTGAGGCCGCAGATCCCGGCGCCAGAGACTCCTGGTCCGAACGTTCCGGCGCCGGCGCTCCAGGCACCGGATCTTCAGGCGCCGGCCGTCCAGGCACCGGAGGCCCCGGCCCCCGCGGTCGCGTCCCCCGAGGTCTCGGCCGCCGAGGCCGTGGTGACCGAGACCTCGGTGGTCGAGGTCGTGGCACTGGAGGCCCTCACGGCCAAGGCGGCGACGTTCGAGGCGGCGGTCCCGGACGTCCGGTTGCCCTCTCTCCCCGGTCCGTCCCTCCCGATTCCGTCCCTCGCGATTCCGTCCTTTCCGGGCCCGGCGGCCGTGGCCCCGGCCGCCGCCGCGGCGCCGAGCGGCGGTAAGCCGAAGCTCGGCGACCCGATCCCCGGTCTCTACCACCACCCGATCGCCGAGCCCGACCCGGTCCGGGTGGAGGCGCTCAGCCAGAGGATCAAGGCCTGGGCGATCGACGAGATCGAGCTCTACCCGCCGGAGTGGGAGAAGGACTTCGACGGGTTCTCGACCGGGCGCTACATGGTGGCCTGCCACCCCGACGCGCCGAGCGTCGACCACCTGATGCTCGCGGCCCGCCTGATGGTCGCCGAGAACGCGGTGGACGACTGCTACTGCGAGGACCTCGGCGGCTCGCCGATCGGCCTGGGCAGCCGCCTGCTGCTCGCCCACACCGCGCTGGACCCGCTGCACACCACCCCCGAGTACCACCCGGCCTGGGAGGCCTCGCTCTCCGAGGACGCGCCCCGGCGCTCGTACCGCTCCGCGATGGACTACTTCGTCCGCGCCTCCACGCCCTCCCAGGCGGACCGCTTCCGGCACGACATGGCGCGGCTGCACATGGGGTACCTGGCCGAGGCCGCCTGGGCCGAGACCGACCACGTCCCGGAGGTGTGGGAGTACCTGGCGATGCGCCAGTTCAACAACTTCCGCCCCTGCCCGACGATCACCGACGCCGTCGGCGGCTACGAGCTGCCCGCCGAGCTGCACGCGCTGCCCGCCATGCAGCGGGTGATCGCGCTGGCCGGCAACGCCACCACGATCGTCAACGACCTGTACTCGTACACCAAGGAGCTCGCCGGCCCCGGGCTCCACCTGAACCTGCCGGTGGTGATCTCCGAGCGCGAGGGCGTCTCGCGCAAGGAGGGTTACCTGAAGGCGGTCGAGGTCCACAACGACCTGATGCACGCCTTCGAGGCCGAGTCGGCCGCGCTGGCCCTCGCCTGTCCGGTACCGACCCTGGTGCGGTTCCTGCACGGGGTGGCCGCGTGGCTGGCCGGCAACCACTACTGGCACCAGACCAACACCCACCGGTACAGCCTGCCCGACTTCTGGTGATCCGCCAGGTCCGGAGGCCCGCTGACTCTCCGACGAACACCCTTTGATAATCCTGGAGTTGACCAATATGTCCCTGACCGACGACATCACCACCACGCTCGGCAGCGCCATCCCCGGCCCGGCGACTCCGTACCAGGGCGACATCGCGCGCTACTGGGACCACGAGGCACGCCCGGTCAACCTGCGCCTGGGCGACGTCGACGGCCTGTACCACCACCACTACGGCATCGGCGAGATCGACCAGGCGGCGATCGGCGACCCGGCCGACAGCGAGCGCGAGAAGAAGGTCATCGCCGAGCTGCACCGCCTGGAGTCCGCCCAGGCCGACGTCCTGCTCGACCACCTCGGCGACATCAGGGCCGAGCACACCCTGCTCGACGCGGGTTGCGGCCGCGGCGGCTCGATGGTCATGGCCCACCAGCGCTTCGGCTGCCGGGTCGAGGGCCTGACCCTCTCCACCCAGCAGGCCGACTTCGGCAACAAGCGCGCCGCCGAGCTGGGCATCGGCGAGTTCGTCCGATCCCGGGTCGCCAACATGCTGGACATGCCCCTGGAAAGCGGCTCGGTCGCCGGCTCCTGGAACAACGAGTCCAGCATGTACGTCGACCTGCACGACCTGTTCGCCGAGCACTCCCGGGTGCTGGCGGTCGGCGGCCGGTACGTGACCATCACCGGCTGCTGGAACCCGAAGTACGGCCAGCCGTCGAAGTGGGTCTCGCAGATCAACGCGCACTTCGAGTGCAACATCCACTCCCGCCGCGAGTACCTGCGGGCGATGGCCGACAACCGCCTGGTGCCGCAGGCCGTCATCGACCTCACCCCGGACACCCTGCCCTACTGGGAGCTGCGGAACACCACCTCGCTGGTCACCGGCATCGAGGAGGCGTTCATCGAGTCCTACAAGGACGGCTCCTTCCAGTACGTGCTGATCGCGGCCGACCGGGTCTGACCCGACACCGTCCCGGACGGACGGGCGGCCTCCCCGTACCCACGCGGGGAGGCCGCCCGTCGGCCGTCACACGGCGCGCCGTCCGCCGTCACTCCCTGCGGTGGCGGGTGAGGGTGAGGTGGGTGACGCCGCTCGGGCCGGTCACCACCTCGGTGTCGAAGCGCTGCTCCAGCCCTTCGAGTCCGGCCCAGAGCGACTCGCCCCGCCCGAGCACCACCGGCACCACGACCACGTGCAGGTGGTCGATCAGGTCGGCCTCCAGGAAGGCCCGGACGGTGCGCGGGCCGCCGCCGATCCGGACGTCCTTGCCACCGGCCGCCTCCCGGGCCCGCCGCAGGGCCTCCTGCGGGGTGGCGTCGATGAAGTGGAAGACCGTGCCGCCCGCCATCTCCAGGCTGGGGCGCGGGTGGTGGGTGAGCACGAAGACCGGGGTGTGGAACGGCGGGTTCGGCCCCCACCAGCCCTGCCAGTCCTCGTCCTGCCAAGGCCCGCGCTGTGGACCGAACTTGTTGCGGCCCATGATCTCCGCACCGATGTCGTCGCCCCAGGTGCGGGCCATCGCGTCGTCCACCCCGGTGTCGCCGCCCTCCTGGCCGTGCATCCGCCGGAAGGTGCGGGTGCCGAAGAACCAGCGGTGCAGCCGGTCGGTGGCGTGCCCGAAGGGGTTCTCCAGGCTCTGCCCCTCGCCGGTGCCGTAACCGTCGAGGGAGATCGAGAAGTTGTGGACCCGGACCAGGGACATGGTGCTGCCTCCACTGCTCTTCGCTGTCTGCGGCTGCTCGCGGGCCGTCCGCCACCGCTTCCGGCCGTCCGCTCGCGGGCCACGCTAGCGCCCGGCTCCGACATCCTGACGTTCCGTCACCGGCAGGTCGTGGCGGCCGTCCCATTCGGGGGAGGTCGGGACGGAGGTGAGGGAACCGTCACGCTATTGTCGTGCCTTCTTCACGAGGTGCACGCCCGGCCGGGCGATGCTGCCTCAGGCGGCGCGCACGGGCGGCCGCCGTGACCGACACCGGGGGGATCTTCCGATGACCGCACGCCGTTCGAACCCAGGCCGGACAGCCGTACGCCGCATGACCTCAGGCCGTACGGTCTCGGGCCGTACCCTGGCCGGCCTCCTGGCCGCAGGCCTGCTCACCACCGCGGCCGCCCTGCTGCCGACCGCGGCCCCGGCGGCCGCCGACACCGGCAGCGGCGACCTGCCGTTCGGCTCGGCGACCACCGTCGGCCTGCACAACACCTACGACCCGGCGGCCTACCAGTACCTCGCCCAGAGCCTGGACACCGGCACCGGCATGATCGAGCTGGACCTCTGGACCGACGTCATCACCCACGAGTGGAAGGTCAGCCACTCCAACCCACTCGGCAACTCCAACAACTGCACTGCCGCCGACACCCCGAGCCAGCTCTACGGCGGCGGCACCAACAAGAACCTGGAGCACTGCCTCGACGACATCCGGGTCTGGCTCGGCGCCCACCCGGGAGCCGGACCGCTGGTGGTCAAGCTGGAGCTGAAGGGCGGCTTCGCGGCCAACCTCGGGATGGGCCCGGACCAGCTGGACACACTGATCGCCGCCCACCTCGGCGACGCGGTGCTGCGCCCGGCCGACCTGCTGGCCAAGCCGGGCGGCGGCTCGTACGCCAGCGTCGACGAGGCGGTGCGGGCGGGCAACTGGCCGAGCCGCTCGGCCCTCGCCGGGCGGGTGCTGCTCTACGCGATCCCGGGGACGGTCGAGGAGAACAACCCCTTCGACACCCTGCACACCGACGTCGAGTACGGGCGGCACCTGCGCGACCTGGCCGCGGCCGGCCGGATCGGCCAGGCCCAGCTGTTCCCGGCCGTGCACGGCGCGGCGGCCGGCGACCCGCGCAGCAAGTACACCGGCTCGGACGCCGGGATCCGCCCCTGGTTCGTGGTCTTCGACGGCGACGCCGCCACCTACCTCAACGGCATCGACACCGCGTGGTTCGACCGTTCGCACTACCTGCTGGTGATGACGGACGCCCAGAACGTCGCGCCGCAGATCAGCGCCACCACCCCGACCGTCGACCAGGCGCGGGCCCGGACCGAGCAGCTGGCCCGGGCGCACGCCAGCATCGTGTCCAGCGACTGGCGCAAGCTCGCGGCGGTGCAGTCGCTGGTGCTGCCGCGCGGCTGACGCCCCGGGGCCCGTCGGGCCTCGAACCGGACGCCGGCCGCCCACCGCGCAGGGCGGCGGTCGGCGGCCGGCACGGTCCGATTCAAGCCGCCGCCCTCCGGGCCCCGGCCGCCGGAAGCGGCCTGCGCCGGCACTGCTAGGAGGAGGAGCGACTCTCCGGACCGAACCGGCCTGCGCCCTTCATCTGCTGCCCGACCTGACCTGCTGCCCGACCTGACCTGCTGACCGTCAGCGACCGAAATCACCCGGATGCTCGCGGTCGCCGCGGCCTACCGGCAGCTCGGTGTGGACGAACCCGCCTGACCACTCCGCTGGCTGACTGAAAGTCAGCCCGGCGGCGCTTCGAGGTCGTCGATCGGCACCGACCAGGAGGTGTGGTCCCGGTGGACTGGCAAATATGATCCATCCGGCGGGGGCTCGCCGGGCGATGTCGGAGTGGATTCCCGACGGCGCCACCGAACTCGTGACACGGGTTGGAGCCGACGGGCGGTAGGCGCCCGAACGGTACGGGCGGTTCCGGGGAACCGGGTCGGCTGTGGAGTGCTCCCGACCTACGGGGGTGGGTGGGAGCACCCGCTGTCGGCCTGTTGAGGCCTTGTCAGGAACCGGTCAGACGGACAGGCTGTGTGACCAGTTCAACCAACCCTCACTGACAAGCTGAACAACGGAGATCTGATGTCCCACGACATCGAAGCTCCGGTCGACCCCGATCGGCAGCAGATACGCCGCACCCGGCGGGTCATCCACGTGATGACCGCGGTGGCGGTCCTCCTCTCGGCCGCCCTCGGCGCCGAGGCGATGGCGGTTCCGCCCGCCGACGTCGCGCAGCCGCCCTCGACGGCCGACCAGGAGCACGGCATGCGGGCAGGCATGCCGTTCCAGGACCCGCCCGTCGCGGACGCCACCGGCGACGAGAACGTGACGATCACCCTGGACGCCACCCGCAGCCGGTTCGACGTCTCCGGGCGGGAGGTCTACGGCGCCTCCTACACCGGCTCGTACGTCGCCCCCACCCTCCACACGGCCCCGGGCTCGACCGTCACCGTCCACCTGGTCAACCACCTCCCGGTGGCCACCAACCTGCACTTCCACGGGCTGCACGTGTCCCCCGAGGGACAGTCCGACGACCCGTTCCTGTGCGTCGCGCCCGGCGCCGACACCACCTACCGGCTGGCGATCCCCGCGGACCACGCCCAGGGCACCTTCTGGTACCACAGCCACGCCATGGGCACCAGCTGCCCCGCGCCGGGAGCGCCGGGAACGTCGGGATCCTCGGACATGACCGGGATGACCGACATGACCGGTGACGTGGAGAACCAGATCTTCGCCGGCCTCTCCGGCGCCCTGATCATCGGCGACGACCGCACCCTGCTTCCGGCGGACCTGCGTAAGGTCACCGCGCACACCCTCGTGCTCAAGGACGTCCAGCTCGACCCGACCGGGCACATCCTGCAGAACACCGGCACGGCGTCGATCGACTCGAACAACCCGACCGTGCGCCTGGTCAACGGCCGGCTGCGGCCGGTGCTGTCGATGCGGCCGAACGAGACCCAGCTGTGGCGCCTGGTCAACGCCGGGGCCGACATCTTCTACCGGCTCCAGCTGGACGGCTACCGCTTCACCGTGGTGGGGGAGGACGGCAGCCCGGTCGCCCGGGTGACCACCGCGGACAACCTGCTGCTGCCCCCGGGCAAGCGCTACGACGTGCTGGTCACCGCCGGCCCCCGCCCGGCCAGGGCGACCCTGCGCACCCTCGCGTACAGCAACGGCCCCCAGGGCGACGCCTACCCCGACACCGAGCTGGCGACGATCAGGGTCACCGGGGCCCCGGTCCACCGACGTCCGGCCGTCACCGGCGCCATCCCGACCGCCCCCGCCGACCTCGCCGCGGAGCCCGTGGCCCAACGGCGCACCGTCGCCCTGTCGGAGAGCGACGACGGCAACACCTTCTACATCAACGGCCGGCAGTTCACGCCGGACAGCTCCATCTTCGACACCCCGGCGAAACTCGGCACCGTCGAGGAGTGGACCATCGTCAACCGTTCGGGCGAGGACCACCCCTTCCACCTCCACACCAACGCCTTCCAGGTGCTCTCCGTCAACGGCACCCCGCACCCCTACACGGGCCGCCAGGACACCGTCCCGGTACCGCACGCGGTCGACGGCGTCGCCGGCAAGGTGGTCATCCGGGTCGCCTTCGCCGACTACCCGGGCAGGTGGATGTTCCACTGCCACATCGCCGCCCACGAGGACCACGGCATGATGAGCTTCCTCAACGTGGTCCCGTAGACGGGGTCCGGCCTGCGGAAACACCCGCAGGCCTTACCGCGGAACCAACGGTTCCATCAAGGCTGGGGACCTGATCGACCATCCGGAGTCAGCAAAAGGGCACCCGGCCACGGCGTCGACCGGGGACTACTTTCCTGGCGAGGAGGACCGCGCGATGATCGTTCTGCCCGGCAGGTCGTAGCTCTCGCGTCGATCAAGTGCCTGATCAGGGGCTTGTCTCTGGTCAAGGACTAAGGGTCGTCCCGTAATTGATCTCGTTGGATTGGGGCTGGGTGATCCGCCTCAGGGTGGGCTTCGCCTACGCGGCCTGGAGAAGGTTGTGCAGGCGGCCGACGCCAAGCATGGCGTGGTGGACGCCGTCGCCCTTGAGACGGCAGTCGCGGAGGATCTTCCAGGTCTTCATCCGGGCGAAGACGTGCTCGACGCGGGCGCGGACCTGCTTGTGCTCGCGGTTGTGCTCGGCCTGCCACTCGGTGAGCTCGCCGCCGCGTGGCCGGCGGTGCGGGATGACCAGGCCGGTGCCCGGATAGCCGCCGTCGGCGATGGTCGTCGTCCGGCCGACGGCGGCCTTCGCGCCGGAATCCTCCCATGCCTTGCAATCATTTCGGTTGCCGGGCTGGGGCTTGCCGACAGCGACGACCAGCCGGGTACGGGCGTCGATGACGACCTGGTGGTTGGTGGAGTACCGGTAGTTCTTCGACTGCTCGGCGATCGTGCCGTCGACGATCAGCACGGTGTCCTTGCGGAACCGGCGCCGTGGATTGAGCGCGAGCAGGGGCCCGATGTGGTCGATGATCCGGCCGGCCGTCGACTTGGACACCCCGAACAGCGGCGCGAGCTGCCGCAGCGTCAGGTTCGTGCGCCAGTAGGCGGCGACCAGTAGAACCCGATCCTCCAACGGCAGGCTCCACGGTCGGCCCGGGCGCACCGTTTCGGCCCCCTCGCGGCGGAGCATCGTGATCAGCTGCTGGAAGTCGCGCGGGCCCAGCCCGCTGAACGGGAATATCCAGGACGGCTCCGACGCCGTGATCACACCAGCCACTCCAAGATCATGGCACTGGCATGGTCGGACCCGCGGGTCGGTCCATGCCTTCGTCACCCCTGGCGTGGTGCAGATCTGCCGACGCAGGCTGTGTCCGAACCTCAAAGCCTGACGGCTCAGGTGCCGGGCACGCGGGCAGCCAGGAGCGCGAGGAAACCGTCCAGCAGGGACCGGTCGGCGTCCGGCACCATGTAGTGGCGGAAAGCACCGCCCTCGGCGAACACAGTTGAGCGCACCCAGCCGAGCAACTCGAATCTGGCACGCAGGTAACCGCCTCCTGAGGCGACAACCTCGGCACCATCGGGTGACACCACGACAAGGTGGGTAGCGCCACATTTACACTCGAAGCACACCAGTGGGATCCCGCCCATTCCCGCGAGGCGTTGCAGGGCCGCCGGGTAGGCGATTTCACGGCCGGGGCACACCGCCACGCTCAGACGACTCGACATCCGCACAGCGTAGGGCCTCAACCTCCAAACGAGACATCCCTTTAAAACGGGACAGCCCTTAGCTAGCAGATCCACAGGTTTTGACACGTCCTGGCTGTCGCGGCGGTGCGGGACCAAGAGCACAGGACGCCCGCCGACCTGCGCCGACGTCGGCGCGCCGACGGCCCGTTCCCCAGTGCTCTGCTCATTCATCCGCGTCAGGACTTGCTCCGCGACTGCGAGTTCGTCCCGCTCGGCCCGCACCTTGACCAGCTGCTTGACCAGCTGTTCTTCCAGCCCGTCCAGTTCCGCGCGGCGCGCGGCGATCCGTTCCAGCGCCTCGGGGTCCACCATGCCCGGGAGCGTAGGAGCGGGGCCGGAACGGGCCGGAACCCGCGAAGACCTCCCTGCCCGACGATCTATGCGGCAGACTGCCGCGCGTTAGCAGCACGAGCACCCGGGCACGGAATCACACCAGGCCCGTGACCTGCCACTTCACGATGACACCGCTAACTGTCCGTAAGTGGTTCAAAATGCATCCCAATCGGGTGAGTTACGAACCATCACTACCCTGGCGACACGTCAGCCCAGTAGGCTCGAAATCAGACCATTGACCAGCGCAGATGGAGAACCGCGACTGGAGTACCCCGCGCTTCGCAGTGGAGGCCGCGAATGGCCCGCTCGCGATCGATGCGAGCGGGCTCATCCACGTGTCTCACAGTTCGTCGGGCAGCTTGCCGATCAGCCAGCGGACGCTGTTGTCACCGCCGAGTTGGGGAAAGTGGACCATGGCGGCGTCGCACAGGTCCATGAGGTGCTTCTTCTTCCCGGTCTCGGGCAGTTCGTGGAACTCGAAGGTCGGACCAGCATTCGTGATGACGGCCGGGCCAGGACCCATGGTGGCGGCCGCGTCAGCACGCACGGTCGGGCCCAGGCGCGTGCCGCTCGACTGGTCGATGTCGGCCCGGGTGGCGACCATGGTCTGCGCCACCGTCACCAGGATGCCCTGCATCGCCGAGATGAAGGTGCGCTCGTAGTGGTAGCGCGGGTTGTCCTGCCCCGGGGTCACGTCCTCGCGCGAGGACGTGTAGACCATGTCGATCATGTACAGCACGTAGGAGTACACCGCGTTGAAGAGGGTGTTGATGCTGCGGACCCTCTCATCGTCGCGGTAGATCTCTGCTGTCGGGTTGGTGGGCAGTGGCCAGACCGGGCCGATCGGTTCGACGCCGTCCGCGATGCGCTTGAACTTGATGTAGTGCGGCATCTCGTCCAGGCCGGGAACGGGCTTCAGCGGGTCGATGGGGACGGTGAGCATGTCGGGCGAGGCTCCCTCGCCCTGCTCGACGATGGTCTTCAGAGCCTCCTGGGCGGTCTCCAGGTCCTTGATCGCGACCGGCTCGCCGCCGCCGTCCTTGTTCCAGTAGGCCGTGATGTATTGGAGGTACGGCTTGTTCTGCTTCCAGAGGTCGGGCGTCGTGTCATTGAGGGTCTTGAGCCCCTTGCCGACGGCCGCATAGAACTCGCCGATGGTGGCGTACCACCCGTCGGGCACCGCTCCCGCGCCGATGGCCGGCGAGGGCAGCTCGAACTCCATGAAGACGTCCCGGACCAGTTCCCTGGTGCACGGGCCCAGGTCGAGGACGAGCGGTGGCCAGCGGTGCAACATGTACGACGGGTACGTCGGTGCGAAGTCCTTCCTGTAGAAGCTGATCTCGTCGCCCTTGCCCAGGGCCACGAGAAGGTTGCGGACGAGGCACAGGTGCAGCATCTCCTCCACGACGATGCTGCGGATCAGCCGGAAGGCTCCCATCCCGGGGTCCCACTGGGAGTAGCCGCGCGAGGCGATGGAGAAGGACGGGTAGAGGTACATGGGGATGGTGGACATCTCCAGGTAGGCGGCCTGCTTCAGGTGCTTGACCAGGTCGTCCAGCGTCTCGATGGGCCTCCTGGGGTCGACCTTCGTCTCCGGGTGCGTGAGGATGAGGGGGGTGGCGGCCTCGCGTGGAGCGGTGACGGTCATGGTGTTCGTCTCCTGGATTCGGGGGCTGGGGGAGTGGTGTCGGGCAGCAGCCATCCGTCGGCCGTCCACCGGTGGAGAAGGCGCGTGGTTCCCGCCTCGTCCAGGCCCGCTGCGGCGGCTGCCGCACGGACCGGCCTGCCTTCCCGGAGGAGGGTCAGGAACTGGTGTGCTGCCCGGTCCAGTTCGGTGGCGGTGACGATGTAGTTCCGGCGTGACAGCGCGAGCCGCACCGGCCTCGGCGCCGGGGGCGCGGGATCGAGGCCCCGGCGGACGGCTGCCGCGTAGGTGTGCACGGGCGCGCTCAGGGTCAACAGCCGCAGGCAGGGCGCCGGGCTGACCTCGCCGGGTGGAACCGCGTAGCTGTCGGGCACGGCCTCGGCACCGGGGCCGTCGTACACCTCGGCGAACGCCCGCTCGTAGCGCGCGAGATCGATGACCACGTCGATCCACGCCTCGCGCCGGTCGGCCGGCCGCTCCCGGTCGGGGCGGTGATCGGCGAGGAAATAGGCGAAGTGCCGGTCGAGTTCGAAGAGGGTGTAGGAACGGGAGGGGCGGGCGTCCAGGTAGTCCACGGCGAAGTCGTCGAAGACCTCCTCGCCGAGCAGCGCCCGCAGGCCCGGGTGGAGCCCGCGCATCGCCTCCAGCAGCCGCAGCCGGTAGCCGTGCCGGTAGACGTCCAGGCACTGTGCGGGAGTCAGCCGGGCCGCCGGCGCCAGCAACTGCGCGCGTTGTCCCTCCCGCGGGCCGAGGATCGCCTGCTGGAGCCAGCGCTGTGCCTCGTCCAAGCCGGGCGCGCTAGCCACGGCCCACCGGGACCGCAGCCGCGTTCTTGATGTACGGACGAGCCTTGTCCAGTTCTGCGAGCAGGTCGGGCAGCGGCGGGATGCGGTCGTCCCATTCGAGCAGGGTGGGCACCGGTCCGGTGAGGGAGGTCGCCAGCTCGTAGAGCTGCCAGACCGGTTCTGCCACGGGCTGGTCGTGGGTGTCGATGATGTGGGTGTCGAGGTGAGTGTGGCCTGCGAGGTGGATCTGCACGATCCGGTCGGCCGGCAGTGCGCGCACGTACTCCTCGGGGTCGAAGCCGTGGTTGACGGCGGAGACGTAGACGTTGTTGACGTCGAGCAGCAGGCCGCAGCCGGAGTCCGCGGCCAGGCGGGCGATGAACTCCCACTCGGGCATGGCGGCGCCGGCGAACGTCGCGTACGTGCTCGGGTTCTCCAGCACCAGTGGCCGTTCCAGCACGTCCTGGACGGTGCGGACCCGGCGCACCAGGTGGGCGAGCGCTTCCTCGGTGAAGGGCACCGGCAGCAGGTCGTGCGTGTTGACTCCGGTCACGCCGGTCCAGCAGACGTGGTCGGAGACCCAGCGGGCTTTCGTGGCGTCGGCCAGGCGGCGCAGCCGCTCCAGGTACCCGAGGTCGAGCGGGTCGGTGCTGCCGATGGACAGCGAGACGCCGTGCATGACGATCGGGTAGCGCTCGGCGATCCGGTCCAGGGCGTGACGCGGGTAGCCGCCGGAGTCCATGAAGTTCTCGGAGATGATCTCGAACCAGCCCACCTCCGGCCAGGTGTCCAGCACCTGGGCCAGATGGGGGAACCGAAGTCCCAGCCCGAGGCCCAGGCCGGACGATCGGGGAACCGGCGACGTGTCCGGCATGCGGCGTGCGGTCACGAGTCGGACGGCCTCTGGGGGCCGGCCGGTGTCTCGTAGCTGGGAACGAGGGCGTCCGGGTAGCCCTCGCCGGGAGCGGGGCCGAAGGGGACGCCGGCCTCGAACATGCGCTGCTCGAAGATCTTGCGGGCCCGCTTCCAGACGCTGGTCCCGCGGTAGGGACCGGCCGCGTGCACCCGGCTCTCGTTGATCGGGCTGGCGCAGCTGCCGTTCCAACGGCAGTTCTGGTCACCGGGTTTGGCCTGCTCGGCGTCGGACCCGGAGTAGCCGCAGCCGCCCTGCTGGCGGCACTCGTTGGCGCCGTGGCAGACGTGGAAGACAGTGGCGCAGTGCCCCATGCCCGCCATCTCCCCCGTCTTGCCGACCCCGTGGCCCTTGCAGGCGTTCAGGCCCATGCACACGTGCAGCTCGACCGCCTCCTGTAGTTCGGCCGGCGGGATGCGGAGCGGGCCCGCCTCCGCGGCCTCCAGGCGCCTCTGCTGACCGGCATCGCCGCCGAGCAGCAGCGGGGCGATGTCCTCCATATTGGCGAGGCGGCGGTGTCCGTTGCCTTGCTGTTCGGGTTCCATGACGTTCTCCTCGTGAGTCGCGCACAGTGGCCCCACCACCGAGTGGTGCGTAGGCAAAACAACAGCATCGATCACGTTGTGCAATCTTTCAAACGCGGAGGGTCTCGATCTGGGGGTGTGGCGGCCCATGCCCGGCGCGCATCAGCGGCCGAGCGCCGCCCGATCGGGCGACCGCCCCGCGCCTGGTCGCCGAAGCCTGTGAACTGCCAGAAGATCGGCAGCTTGGCCGCCTCGCACAGGCAGGCCTCCGCCGCGCGCTTGCTGATCGGTCCGCCGTCCGTCTGGACCACGACGAAGGCCGGCGCCGTGGAGCCGCTCTCCCGGCAGTGCCGGACCACCGCGTCCATCGCCGTGTGGTAGCTGGTCTTTCCCATGTGGCCGAGGCCCGCGACGATCCGGTCGATCCAGCCCTCGTGGTGTTCCAGCTCGATCTTCTCCTGGGCGTCGACCTCGGTGGAGAAGACGACCGGCACGCTGCCGTCGTCGTCCAGGTGGGCGGAGAGGCCCAGGACCTGGTCGGCGAGCGTCTGGACGCTGCCGTCCTTGTAGTACGGCCTCATCGACCCGAAAGGGGCGCGGTTCAACCGACGCCGACATGGGCGGCGTCCCTAGCGGGGAGTTCCTGGTGCTGCACCGGGACAGCCTGTCAAGGACGGCCGGGTGTACGGCCGGGGCTCCGCCGACGACAAGTCCGGGATCATCATGCACCTCGGCGCCCTCCGAACGTTCACCACGATGCCGCCCGTCCATCTGAAGATCGTCTTGGAGGGCGAGGAGGAGGCAGGGGACAGCCTGGAGGAATACGTCAGACATAACCCCGACCTCTTCAAAGCCGACGTTCTCGTCATCGCGGACACCGGGAACTACGAGCTCGGCAAGCCGACGTTCACCACGAGTCTGCGCGGTCTGGTCGCAGCGGACGTCACCGTCCGCACCCTCAACTCGCCCGTGCACAGCGGCGAGTACGGCGGTCCGACGCCCGACGCCTTCATGGCGCTGATCCACCTCCTGAACCAGGTGCAGAACCCGGCGGGCGACGTCGTGGTGCCTGATCTGCTCCAGGCGGCGTGGCAGGGTCACGAGCCCGACGAACAAAAGTTCCGCGAACAGGCCGGGGTGAAGGCCGGGGTGCACCTCATCGGCACGGGCTTGCTCGGCAGCCGCCTGTTCGGCAAGCCGTCGGTCAACGTGGTTGGGCTCGACGGCCCTCCAACGATCGATGGTTCCATCAACCAGCTCACGGCGACGGCCACGCCCCCTGGTCACCCAGCTCCAGCAGGTCAACCCGGATTCCACGGTGCTGCTGATCGGCTGCGAAGAGCCGCTGTGCCGCATTCACTCCTTCCCCGAGAGCGTCGACATCACCGAACTGCACAAGATGACCCTTGCCGAGAGCTATCTTCTGATGTTCCTGGGCGACCGGAAGACAACGGCCGAGGTCGAGGCCATGATTATGGCCTCGAAGGCTGTGCCGGGGCGGAATGTAGGAGGCCAGGGCCTCGAAGGCGGATCACGGTCCAGTACCAATGTCGTTCGGTTCGGCCGTCGGCCGGATCTGCGGACGGCCCCGGAACCGCCGAAGCCCGCTTCGTGGTGAAACAGCCAGGTCCGCCGGGCTGTTCGGCACCGCGGCTGCGTGCCGTCGACCAGCAGACCGCGCCCGCCGGCGCGCGGCCAGGACGGCGGCCTTCGGTCGCTTCCCCAGGGCCTGGAGTCAGACGGCGTGCGGTCCATGGTGAGGTGGGCCGGGTTTGTGCGGTAGCCGCGAAGGGGGAGCGCGATGACGGCGTCATGCCTGTCGTCGTAGACGCACGCGCAGCAGTCGTGGTGGTCCCGGTCGCGGACATGGGCAAGGGGTGCCGTGTCCTGAGGCAGATGGATGGGCCCACCCGCAGTGAGGCTCACTGCTGCCGGTCTCGAACCTGACCAACCTGCTGGCCTTCACGGCCAGGGCCTGAGCTTCACCCGTTTCGCCGCGCCGATGACGCTGCCGTGGCTGGTCGCGATCGGGGCCGAGTACGCACCTGTTCCACCGCTTCCTCGCCACCGATCTGGACGCGGGGCTGCCGACCCCCGCGGCCGCATGAGCCGGCCGGGATGACGGCGTTCGCCCTGGTTACGGTCGGCGGCACGCTGGCCGGATTCGCGCTCGCCTCCGCGCTCGGCGTGGACCGGCCTGGGCTGCTGCGGCCGGTGCCCTGGTGCTCGCGGTCCGCGCCCTCGCCCAGCGACGCACCACCACGGTGGAGGCTCTGGCCGAGGCAGGCGATGATGCTGCGGGGTGCGAGGCGCCGGCGGTAGCGGTGCCGGTCGCGCGGTCGGCGTCGGTCCGCCGGTCGAAGTGCCGCTGTGGCGTGAGGGGTTGGGGGATGAGGTGCTCCCGCCCGAGTGCGCGCGGATCGTGGCCTTGGTCGAGCGGGACGCGGCCGGTGGTGGGGAGGGGGTGAGGGCTCGGGCGATGCGGGAGGATCTGGGCTGGCCTGCGAGTGACGCGAGGGAGCAAGCAGCGCGGTTTCGGGCGAAGCGGTTGGGGGGCTGGTTGACCGAGGTGAGGCCGGGGCTGCGCGATCGGCTTGCCGGTCTCGGTCACGATCCGGACAGCCCCCTCACGGAACTCCGCGTCGAACTTCCGTCTCTTCTTCGCCATGACTCCCAACCTCCCCTGCAGTCACGGCTTCTACGCTACGGGGAGGGTCAACACGGTTTTCTCCGAAGACGGCAACCTTTCGTGCCGCGGCGGCAACCACGGATCGCAGTCTCTCCTCATGAAAGGACCTGCCACCGTGACAGCCGGACGTCGCCCCTTGCCCATGAACACTTCCGGACGCGAACACAGCGCTCGGCCGCAGGCGACAGTCAGCGCCCCGGGCACGACTCGGACCCGGCATGCCGGCAGTCACGATCCGTATCGCGTCTGCACTGCCGTGGGTATCGCCTGAGCGCCCTCGGTTGCCGACGCGCCTACGGTTTATGCGGTCGCTGATCCTGTCATGAACGAGAAGGCCCGGCTGAGTGATCGGCCTGATGGTACGTCAAATAAGCTCAAATCTTGCTCAGTTATCCGGCCATGTAACGCACGGTTCATGTGATGTGTGCATGATGACTCGTGTCTGGCGATGCGAGCCAATGGAAAGTTACGCACCGTCGGACGTCAAGACCGACGACGTCCAAACCTTACTCGGAGTAATCGATGACGATCGCACGTCGCAAGTACGACTCCCTGAAGCGGTTGTCCCGCTCGGCCGGAGCCGTCGCCGCCCTCGCCATGGGCGCGTCGCTGATCGCGGCACCTCAGGCCTTCGCGGACAGCGACCCCGGTGTCGCCAACCTGCTGAACGCCTGCAGCTGGGCGGACTACTGCCAGTTCCACCCGCAGAGCTTCCGGACCTACACCGGCCCGGTGCACCAGGTCAGCCAGTCCCTGTACAACTGCACGAACGCGAACTCCACCCAGTCGGTCAACTGGGCGGAGACGACCGGCTCCGCGAACTCGGTCGGCGTCTCCGTCTCCGCGAGCTACAAGTTCTCGCAGGTCTTCGAAGCCTCCATCCAGGCGACCTACAACCACACCTGGGAGACCTCGCACACCTTCGGCGAAACCGACGCGGTGACCATCACCCCCGGACGGGTCGGCTGGATCGAGCGCGGCACCGCCAAGCAGGAGGCCACCGGCTGGTACGAGATCCACTTCGGCAAGCGCTACTACGGCCACTACATCTGGTACATACACAACTACAAGGAGTCCGGCCCCAACGCGAACGCGCCCAGGGGCTACGTCAACACCCAGTCCCGCCCAATGTCCGCCGCCGAGCGCCGGGCCCACTGCCACCGCTGAGCAACACCCTGACCGCCTGCCGCCCGCATCCCTCCCCGGAGCGGGCGGCAGGCCCTCCACAGGCAGAAGGCCATGACGGCACATATGACGAACCGCCGCTTCGCAGCGGCACTGGCGACCATGGTGTCCGCGCTGCTGCTCTCCGGCTGCGCGGCCGGCCACCAGCGCACCTATACCGCCTCCGGCGATCCCGGCCAGGGCCCGATCGTGATCGGCGCCGACAACTCCGCCGAGAGCCGCGTCGTCGCGGCCCTCTACGAGCAACTGCTCACCGCCGCAGGGGAGAAGACCCAGATGGCGAACAGCTCTTACGGCACGCCGGCGGACACCGCCAAGGCCGTGACCGCGGGCACGCTCACCCTGGCGCCGGCCTACGAGAGCGCGCTGCTGCACACCTTCCCCGGCGGCCAGACGCTCCCCGGGAACATGACCGCGACGCTCAGCATGGCGCTGCCTCCAGGCATCGACGCCCTGCCGCCCGCCGCCGCGCAGCGCGGCGTGGTCCTCGCCGTCAGCCGTGCCACGGCCCAGCGCTACGACCTGCACGGCACCGCGGACCTGGCCAAGGTCCAGGGCGGCGTCGCTCTGGGCGGCGCTGCGGCACAGGACCCCGATGCGCCGTCAGCCGTCGTGTTGACTGAAGCCCATGGCGTCACCATCAGTCCATCGAGCACCGTCGAGGTGCTCGTGCTGCGAGGCACCGACCCGGTTGTCACCGGAGAGGGCCTGACGGTGCTCGCGGATCCCGCGGCGTCATCCCACCGGAGCACGTCTTTCCCCTGATCAACGCCGACTACGCGGGTAAGGCGACGCGCACCGCGCTCGCCCGCCTGAACTCCTCGCTCACCACAGACCAGGTTGCCGCACTCGCCTCCGCCGTCACCGGCGGCGATCTCGGCCCAGGCCGCCGCCGCCTGGCTGCGCGCCGAGGGTCTGGTGCACTGACCCCTTCCCGTGACCCGATCAGAGAACGGTGAATTCCCATGACGCGTCTCGTGCGCCGAGCGGCGGTGGCCGTGCTGGCTACCGCCGCGATCAGCGCCCTGGCGATTCCGACCACCGCGTCGGCCAAGGGCGACAACCACATCCAGCGGCGACTGTCTCCTCAACGCCGATGAATCCGAATGAATCCTCGATCGTTTCATGTCACTCAGGACTTCAAGTTGTCCTCACTAAGTAAATGTATGACTACTCCCGTTGCCTGTAAGCGCAGAAGGGGGAGGCGTGGGGCGTCCTGAGAGACCTCTTGACCCGGGGGCCGGTCCCGTGCAGCGGCTCGCGCATGAGCTCCGGGAGTTGCGCCGCGCGGCCGGCAGCCCGTCGTACCGGGCGATGGCCGGCGCGGCGGGGTTCTCCGTGACCACCGTGTCGCAGGCGGCCGCCGGGGAACGGCTGCCGTCGCTCGCCGTCCTGCAGGGGTACGTGCGTGCTTGCGGGGGCGACCCCGCGCAGTGGGAGCCGCGCTGGAAGGAGGCGAAGGCGGCCGTTGCGGGAGTGGTACACGAAGATGCGGCGGATGCCAGGCCGCCGTACCGGGGCCTGGCCCGCTTCGAACCGGACGACCACCACCTGTTCTTCGGCCGCGACCGGATGGTCGAGGAGCTGAAGCGGCTGGTGCGCGACCACCGGTTCGCGGTGCTGTTCGGCGCCTCCGGCAGCGGCAAGTCCTCGCTGCTCAGGGCGGGCCTGATTCCCGCCCTGCGCCAGGAGATCGCCCGTATGGGCCGCCCTGCCGTGCTGCGGGTGCTCACTCCGGGAACCCTGCCCGCCACCACGTACGCGCATCTGCTGGCCCCGGCGGAGAGCGAACCGGAGAGCTGGGTGGTGGTCGACCAGTTCGAGGAGGCCTTCACCCTGTGCCAAGACCGGACGGAGCGGGCCCGCTTCCTCGACCTGCTGCTGGCCGCGCGAGAGGCGGGCTCCCGGCTGCGGGTGCTGGTCGCCGTACGTGCCGACTTCTACGCCCGCTGCGCCGAACACCGCACTCTCGCCGACGCGCTGCGCGGTGCCGCGCTCCTGCTCGGCCCAATGACGGCCGACGAGTTGCGCGAGGCCATCGTCAAACCGGCCCAGACGGCGGGGTGGCTTGTGGAGCGTGAGCTGACCGCGCGTCTGGTGGACGAGGTCGAGGGCGAGCCCGGCGGTTTGCCGATGCTCTCGCACGCCCTGCTGGAGACCTGGCGGCGGCGTCGGGGACGGATCCTGACGGTGGCCGCGTACGAGGCCGCGGGCGGGGTCCGCGGCGCGATCGCGGCCACCGCCGAGGAGGTGTACGGAAAGCTGTCCCCAGACCAGGCGCGCACCGCGCGGCATCTGCTGCTGCGGATGGTGGAGCCCGGCCAGGGTGCCCCCGACACCCGCCGCCCGCTCACCCGGGCCGAACTGGATGAGTGTACGGATCCCGAGGCGCCCCTCGTGGTGGAGCGGCTGGCCCGCGCCCGGCTGCTGACCGCCGACGAGGTAGGCGTCTACCTCGCTCACGAGGCGCTGATCACCTGCTGGCCCCGGCTGCACGGCTGGGTCGAGGAGGGCCGCGAACGGCTGCGCCGTCACCGGCGCCTCATGGAGGCCACGCGCTCCTGGCTGGAGCACGACCGCGACCCGGGCGCGCTGTATCGGGGGGCCCGGCTGGCGCGTGCGGAGGAACTGTTCGCGGACGACGGCACGCTGACCGAGTCCGAGCGGGCCTTCCTCACCGCCGCGCTGTCGGCCCGTGAGACGGAGCGGCAAGCTGCGGCCCGCACCGCCCGCCGGTCCCGGTTCTTGGCCACCGCGTTGTCCGCCGTGCTGGCGGTGGCCATGGTCGTGGGCCTGGCCGCGTGGCAGCAGCACAGGGACAGCGCACGCCAGCGCAAGAGCGCCGCCCGCCGGGTGGCCGAGGTCGCCGACGCCCTGCGCACGAGCGACCCGCGCTGCTCCTGGGCGTCGCCGTCTGGCGCACGGCGCAGCTCCCGGAGACCCGCCGTGCCCTGCTGGCACCGCACCGGACACACCGCATCGACCTGACGGAACGGGCATGACGCAATGGTGAGCGTCTCGCTGCGCGTCGACCTGCCCGAGGGAGGCCCCCGGCAGTTCCGAGCCGCCCCGGACTGGACCCGAGTACGGAATGGCCACCAGGCGTTCCCGGCCCAGAGGCCCTTTCAGCCCTCGATCCCCATGAGTCGCCACGCCATCTCCACAACCCGGTCCCCCAACTCCGGATCCCGCTCGCCCTGCCGCATGTACGACGCGTAGTAGCTCCCGATCATCATGTCGGCGACCAGCTCCGCGTCGACCCCCTCGCGCAGCACCCCCTGTGCCGCCAGCCGCCGCAAGGTGTCGATGAGCGGCTTCTGCCGAGGCTCCAGCGCGTGTTCCCGTACGAGCTCGATCAGGCCAGGTGTGCGCTCGGCCTCGCTGAGAACGTTCCCGATGACGGTCAGGCCCCGGCCTGTCGGGCCGAAGGGAGAGGCGTGGCGCAGGGCCTGCCGCAGGGCCTCGACGGGTGGGAGTTCCTCCAGGGGGCCGACGGGGTGCCGTTCACGCTCCTCCTGGAAGTTGAAGTCGAGGGCGTCGACGACCAGGTCGTGCTTGTTGGACCAGCGCCGGTACACCGTCGGCCGGGTGACGCCGGCATCGGCGGCGATGTCACCGATCGTCATGCGGGAGTAGCCGTCACTGACGAGCCGCTCGACGGTCGCGCGCAGAACCGCCTTCTCCACCGAAGGGTCCCTGGGTCTGCCGGGCCCGCCCCCGGAAGGCGGTTTCGCCCTGCTCTTCCCTGCGCCCTCTTCGCTGTTCTCAGGGCTCTTTTCGGCCATGTCTCGCATCCGGTCAGCGTAGCTTGGCATTGCTTTACTTGACAGTCACGTAACATAACCTGAGATAGTTGTTGAGTACACGAAGGCATCCGATCGGAAGGAACGTGTCGGCTTCCCCGCGAAGACGGTGGCCGACACGCCCGGCAGGCCGCACCTACCGCTCCACCCGTAGCCCGAGCGCCACCCCGGGCAGACCACGCCTTCCCCGGGCCGCTGGCCCGCCGCGCCATCGCACCAGGCCCGGCCATCGGCATGTGCCTGGACCGTGCACCAACTTGCCCTGACAAACCACAGTTGATGGAAAGTCGGTGAAGCCGGTGTCCTCGACACCTCGAACCAACGGCTCGGCCTCCCCCGCTCAGGAGACCCGGCTCCTCGCCTCCCCCGCAGTCCTGGCGACCTTGCGCGACCGCAGCATCGGTCTGCCGCAGGCTGTCGCCGCCGTGATGGCGGAGTACGCCGATCGCCCCGCCCTCGGTGAGCGGGTCCGCGAGCCGGTGACCGACCCGGCGACCGGCCGGACCGAACCGCGGCTCCTGCCGCACTACACGACCATCAGCTATACCGAGCTGTGGGAGCGGGCCGGCGCGGTTGCGGCCGAGTGGGCGGCGGACGCAGAGAACCCGGTGGGCGAAGGCGACTTCGTCGCCATCCACGGGTTCACCAGCGTCGACTACACGGTGCTCGACCTGGCCTGCCTGCGGGCCGGCGCGGTCTCGGTGCCACTCCAGCACAGCTCCTCGCTCGGCAAGCTGAAGCCGATCGTCGCCGAGTGCGCGCCGCGCGTCCTCGCCACCAGCATCGAATCCATCGACAGTGCCGTCGAGTTGGCCCTCTCCGCGCCGTCGCGGCCACGCCTTGTCGTGTTCGACTTCCACCCGGAGGCCGACGAGGAGCGGGAACGGTTCGAGACCGCCCGGGGCCGGCTCGCGGACGCCGGGGTCACGGCCGTCGAGGCACTGAGCGCCGTCGTCGCGCGCGGCCGGACCCTGCCGGCGCCGGTCACGCCCGCGGCAGCGGAGGACAACCCGGTGCGGCTGCTGATCTACACCTCCGGCAGCACGGGCGCGCCCAAGGGCGCGATCTACACGGACAGCATGCTCAAGAGCGTCTGGGCGGGCTGGCTCCCGTCGAAGGGCGACGCGTCGCCGGTCACCATGGGCTACATGCCGATGAGCCACATCGCGGCGCGAGCATCGCTGTACATGACGCTGGTCCGGGGCGGCGCGATGTACTTCACCGGATCCAGCGACATGTCGACGCTGTTCGACGACATGCGCGAGGCCCGTCCGACCCAGCTGATGCTGGTGCCGCGGATCTGCGACATGCTCTTCCAGGAGTACCAGAGCCGATCGGCGAGCAGGGCCGGGGAGTTCGCGGACCCCGACGCGCTCGACAAGGCCGTCAAGGCGGAGCTGCGGGAGGAGTTCGTCGGCGGCCGGGTGCGTGACGTCCTCTGCGGCAGTGCGCCGATCGCGGCGGAGCTGAAGCGGTTCGTGGAGTCCTGCCTGGAGCTGTCACTGCGGGACGGCTACGGCTCGACCGAGACGGGCCCCGTCCTGATGGACGGGCGGGTCGTGCGGCCCCCGGTCATCGAGTACAAACTGGCCGACGTACCCGAACTCGGCTACTTCGCCTCGGACGTGCCGCATCCGCGCGGTGAACTCCTGATCCGCAGCGAGATGATCACCCCCGGCTACTACAAGCGGCCGGACGCGACAGCTTCGGTCTTCGACGCGGACGGCTTCTACCGCACCGGCGACATCATGGCCGAGACCGGCCCGGACCAGTTGGTCTACCTCGACCGCCGCAACAACGTCCTCAAACTGGCCCAGGGCGAGTTCGTCACCGTCTCCCAGCTGGAGACCACCTTCGTCACCAGCCCCCTGATCCGGCAGATCTACGTCTACGGCAACAGCGAGCGCGCGTACCTCCTCGCGGTCATCGTCCCCACCGAGGACGCCCTCGCGCAGGCCGGCGACGTGGAGCAGCTCAAGCCCCTGCTCGCCGCCTCCCTCCAGGAGATCGCCCGGAAGGCCGAGCTGGAGCCGTACGAGATCCCGCGCGACTTCCTCGTCGAGACCGAGCCGTTCAGCCCGGCGAACGGACTCCTCTCGGACATCCGCAAGAACCTGCGCCCCAGCCTCAAGGACCGCTACGGCGATCAACTGGAGGCGCTGTACGAGGAGTTGTCCAGTGGCCGCCAGGAGGCGCTGCGCGCGCTGCGCGCGGCCGGCCCCGATCAGCCGGTGTTCGAGGCGATCCGCGCGGCGGCGAGCGCGCTGCTCGGTTGCCCCGCCTCCGAGCTGCGGCCCACCGCACGCTTCACCGACCTCGGCGTCGACTCGCTGTCGGCGCTGTCCTTCTCGCAACTGCTGCGGGACGTCTTCGCCGTCGAGGTGCCGGTCGGGGTGCTGCTCAGCGCCGGCAACACCCTCCAGGCGGTCGCGGACCACATCGAGGCGGCCCGCGCCGGCGCCGGGCGCCCGTCGTCCGCGTCGGTGCACGGCCCGGACACGGCCGAGGTGCGCGCGGACGAGCTGACGCTGGAGAAGTTCCTCGACGTCACCGCCCTGGGCAGCGCCCGCCCCGCCTCCGGCGCCGCCCCGCACACCGTGTTGCTGACCGGCGCCAACGGCTACCTCGGCCGGCTCATGTGCCTGGACTGGCTGGAGCGCCTGTCGGCGACCGGCGGCCGGCTGATCTGCGTGGTCCGCGGCCGCGACGACGCCGACGCTCATCGTCGGCTCGACACCGCACTCAACAGCGGAGACCAGCAACTCCTTTCCCGATACCACGAGTTGGCGGCCGGCCATCTCGAAGTGCTGGCCGGCGACATCAGCAAGGAGCGGCTCGGGCTCGACGAGGACACCTGGAACCGGCTCGCCGAGGACGTCGACGCCGTCTTCCACCCCGCGGCGCTCGTCAACCACGTCCTGCCCTACGAACAGCTCTTCGGCCCGAACGTCGTCGGCACCGCCGAACTGATCCGGCTGGCCCTGACCGGCAAGGTCAAGCCGTTCACCTACCTCTCCACGGTCGGCGTGGCAGGCGGTCTCGATCCGGCCCGGCTCGACGAGAGCGCCGACATCCGCGAGGCGAGCACCGCCCGAGGGCTCACCGACGGCTACGCCTCCGGGTACGCCACCAGCAAGTGGGCCGGCGAGGTGCTGCTGCGCCGCGCGTACGAGGAGTACGGTCTTCCCGTCACCGTTCTGCGCTCCGACATGATCCTGGCCCACCGCCGGTACGCGGGCCAGTTGAACGTCCCCGACATGTTCACGCGGCTGCTGTTCAGCATCCTGACCGCGGGGATCGCGCCGGCGTCGTTCTACCGGCCAGATGCCGACGGCGGGCGGGCGCGGGCCCACTACGACGGGCTGCCGGGTGACTTCGTCGCCGAGGCCGTCAACACGCTCGGCAGCGCCGGCCTCACCGGCTACCGGACGTACAACGTGGTCAACCCGCACGACGACGGTGTCTCGCTGGACACCTTCGTGGACTGGCTCATCGCCGCCGGGCACCCGGTCAGCCGTATCGCCGACTACGACGAGTGGTTCACCCGCTTCGAGACCGCCCTGCTCGCCCTGCCGGAGGCACGGCGGCAGAACTCGCTGCTGCCATTGCTGCACACCTTCCGCCGACCCGACGAGCCGTTGAACGGTTCGATGGTCCCGGCGGTGCAGTTCACGGAGGCGGTGCGGAAAGCAGGGCTCGCGGATAAAGAAATCCCGCATGTGGAAGCGGAGTTGATCGAGAAGTACACGACGGACCTGCGGTTGCTCGAACTGATCTGACACACGCGGGGGACAGTCGGCGTAGACCTCTGCCGGAGTGCGTTAGCCCTGGCTTGCGCGGACAGTGGGTACTGACTTCGGCGCACTAGCGTCGATCTTTCGTGACGGCCCGTTGGTTGTTCCGGCGGGCCGTTTCGGCTCTCGGGCCGCTGATGGGCAGGGCGGTGGCCCGGCTGTCGCGTCGGGTAGGCGCCGGGTTCCACGGCTCCGGAGTGGTGGGCTGCTCGTCGGAATAGGCGTTGTCGCTGATCAGCCTGGCTGCGGCAGAGCTTGAAGGCGCTCGAACGCGGTGGTGATCACGTCGGTCCAGGGGCAACGGCGGACCAGTCGGAGCCGGCGGCGGCGGCCGATAGCCCCGAGCCGGGCGGCGGAGGATCGTTCCCCAGGTACGGAGATGGGGTCGGCGCGGTTTCGGGGCCGCCGATCGGGCCGGGCGGTTGGAGTCGTCTCCCCGGGGGCGCGCGGAGGCATCCAGCGGAGCCGCCCGTGGCTGGGGCGGCTCCGCCTGGTGTCGGGCTCAGGTGAGCAGTTCGACGCAGTCGTAGGCGAAGCCGGGGCTGAGGAATTGCGAGCCGCTGCTGCCGGAGACGACGGTGATGGTGAGCGTGTTGGTGCCGGGCCGGAGGGCGGAGGCGGGGACGGTGAAGGCGTAGGTGTGATTGTTGCCGCGGTAGGAGCCGACCGTGAGCGAGCGGGTGCTCGGTTCCGAGTGGGGTTCGGGGGCGGGTGGGGTCCAGTCGTTGAGCCGGATCCGGGGGCGGCCGTTGAGGTAGGCGGTGGTGATGCCGATGTTGAGGGTACGCGCGTGGGCGGCCTGCTCTGCCGTCAGGTCGAAGGTGACTCTCCGGCCGTCGTTGACGTCCCGCCACTGGTAGGCGGGGAAGTCGGCGGCCGTGGACCGGCCCACGGTGAAGTCGCCGCTCCACGGCTCGGCGCGCGCGTCCGAGGGGTGTGCGTGGGTGACCAGGTCGGCATTGCGGAAGCCCGCCGGGGTGCCGTCCCAGCTGCCGATACGCCAGATCGCCGGAGCCCGGTTCGGGTCGTCGGCGGGCGTGAGGGTGATGGTGTGCAGGGCGGTGGTGCTGCCGGGCTGGACGGTCACGACGCCGGTGCGGACGGCGAGTTCGCCCTGGTAAACCGTCCAGGTGTAGGCGCCGGGCAGCATCCGGCGCGCGGTGAAGGCGCCGGTGCCCGGGTCGGCGCTCGCCCAGTACTGCGCGGCGGCGTTGGCGAACCCGACGGTGTAGGCGAGGGCCGGGTTTCGGCCCGAAATGCCCACCCCGGACACGGCTCCGCGGTCGCTGTCGCCGACCCAGCCGGCCAGGCCGAGCCCGTCCACCCAGGAGGTATCGATGCGGTCGTGCCACAGCTCCGATGAGGGTGCGCCGCCGTCGGTGAAGGCGAGCACGTACGGCCCCTGCAGGCCGAAGCGCATCGGCTCGGTCTGGTTCTCGCCGTAGTAGAGGATCTCGTACAGGCCCGCGCCGGTGTCGTACGAGTGGCGCATCAGGGAGCGGTAGAACGGTCCGCCGGACGCCTTCTCGTGGTTGCTGCGCACCATCCACAGGCCGACGCCGGGCTTGCTCCAGCCCACATACCGGTAGTCGATAACCCGTTGGTTGGAGTAGTGCTTGGACCGGGTGGTGCCGTCGGGTCGGCGGCGCACGTCCTGGGCCTCGATGAGGACGTCCTGGGTGGCATCCCAGGAATCGGGGTTGTGATTGGGGAAGAGGCCGGGGCGGACGCGCACGATGTAGCGGCTGACGGTGATCGAGTCGTCCGCCTTGTCGGTCCACAGGTAGACGTTGTTCTCGCCCTGGCGTGCGGCGTAGTAGTGGCGCAGGGTGCCGTGGACGACGCTGACCAGGACGGTCCGGCCGTGCCGGGCAATGCTCACCGTGGACGGGCCGAGGCCGGATTCGACCTGGGAGTTCTGCCCGTTATAGCCCTGGTACTCGACGCCCCGGTAGACCAGGGAGGTCAGGTCGCCGGTGCTCCTGCTGACCCGGAAGACCAGGTCGGCGCCGGTGTGCACGGTGTACTCGCGGCCGTCATCGGTGTAGCCGAACGTGCCGCTTGCCGTGGTGGCGGCCTGTGCGCCGGACAGGACGGCGCCGGCGCCGGCCGCCGTCCCGCCCAGGGCGATGCTCGCCGCTCCGGCCCGGACCAGGAACCGGCGGCGGCTCGGACGATGCTTGCTCATGCTGCGATGCTTCCTCTTCGGTCGACGGCCGTCACAGGCTCGGGTAGGCGGGGAAGGTAAAGGTGGGCACCGCACCGCTGCCAGTGGGCAGGGCGGTGACGGTGACGCCGCTGCCGCTGGGGGTGAGGTTGCTGTTCCAGGTCCGGATGTGCGCGTAGGAGGCGGCGGTGACGTGGACCGGTGCCCGGCAGCCGCCGTCGCTCGACGCGAGGGTTTCTCGCAGGTCGGCTCGCCGGATGCCTGGTGGACGGCCGCGTTGCCCGAGCCGTTCACGGTGACGTCGGCGTCCAGGACCAGGACGTCGCCCTGGCGAACCGTCAGCGGACCGGCGAAGGGGTGAATCGTCCACCACTTGGCGGCCGTCGTGTCGCAGGTGCTCTGCTGCAGCGGCCTGCCGGAGGCGGTGTCGCCGTCGCGCAGGGCGAGGCGCTTGCGCTGTTCGCGTTGACCAAGCGTGAAACGCCCGGCTCGCTTGCTCACGTCCGACAGTTCCTCTTCGACGGGACCGGCGGGTGGCCCGACCAGGGCAGGGCCACCCGGAACGCGGCGCCGCGCTCTGCCTGTCAGTGGCCGCCCGGCCGTGAAAGGTTGCCCGCCTCGGAGAACTTTCCCGAGCCGCGCCCGACCACGCGCTGAATCCTGGCGGTTTCCCCTACACGCTGCACCAGGCCGTTGCGCGTTGGCGTTGCTGAAGCGCGACGACCACCTGTCAAGCCGGCACGGAGCGCCCGGAACCAGGAACTCGCTGGTGGTCAGCACCGAATCTGGACGGCGCAGAGTTGTTCATCAACCCGGACCATCACGCCGAACAACCCGCCGACGCCGAGGCCAGCCGGGCCTGGGTGCGATGCACAAGGTCTGTCCTGCGAGAGGTCGACAGCCGCCGATGCTGTCGCCTTGCCGACGCCGCGAGGTAGCACGGCCGACCACGGCCGGGGAGGGCCGAGCCGGGCTCGGCCCTCCCCGTGCCGTCAGTGCCGGCCCATGTAGTGGAAGCTCTTGTAGTGGTCGGTGGTCCAGAACACGTCACCGGTCCGGATGTTCCGGACGATCCGGTTGGTGTCACGCCCGGGAATGTTGGAATTCTCCGGCACGTGGTACACGGTCGTGTTGTACTCCTGGAACGCACCTCCGGCGTTCACGCTGGAAGGGCCGGCACCGCCGGTGTTCATGAAACGGCGCAGTGAGCCGTCCCTGTCGTTATATGTCCCGCCGGTGAAGAGCAGTTCGTTCACCCGCTGATGGGTGCTCGGGTTCACGAACGAGCCGGCGTTGACCCATTCGCGGTTGCCGATGTTGGTGGCGTTCGGCCAGCCGATCTGCTCCCACAGTCGGATAGCGTCGACCATGAAGGCGGGCGGCTGCTGGGGGTGCGCGTCACTGCCGGACACGGGGGCCGGCGCCGGCGGCGGCGGGGGCGCTGCTACTGACGTGCCAGCACCGGCGAAGCTCAGGCACGCGCCCAGCGCGGCCGACGCGAGACCGACAGCCATCGCTCGCCTGCTCTTTGAAGCACGCTTCGCATCGACCGACCCATTGGTCATGGGAGACACAGACACTTCTCCTTCTGTGAGACAGGTTCCAGACCTCGTACTCCGGCCTCGCACTGACGCCGGATGACGCGGTCACGGCTCGATCATCAGGGCCGGGGAGTTGTTCAGCCAGTCGAATCGGCAGTGCAAACAAACGCCTCCGAACGCACCGCGGGGCAGCATCGTTGAGGTTGTCCGGCCTCTTCACCTGATGTCCGGCGTGGGCACACCGCGGATGGGCCGCTGTGGAAGGACAGCTCGTGAGGGACTGCGCAACTAACGGCGGATCTGCTGATCGAGGAGAGACGCCGTGGCTGAGACTGTGACCGAGGCCGAGGGCGACGATGTGAATGGCCGTCAGCTGCCGGGATCGGCAGTTGTGGACGATGAGCATCGGTCTGCTGGTGGACCGGGCCCGCTCGGAAGGGCTGCAGCTGACCGGCGAGGGCGGGCTGCTGCAGCAGTTGAACGAGCGGGTGCTGGAGGCCGCGCTCGAGGGCGAGATGACGGACCACCTCGGCTATGAGAAGCATGACCGGCCGGCCGCAACGGCGGCAACTCCCGCAACGGCAACCGCGCCAAGACCGTGCTGACCGACGTCGGGCCAGTAGAGATTGATGTCCCCCGGGACACCGAGGGCAACTTCGAGGAGCTCTACGGCCGGCTGCGCACGATGCTGCGCGCCCTGGCCGGGAAGAAGCCCGAGCCCACCGCCGCGATCATCGACTCGCAGTCGGTCAAGGCCGACGCCACCGTCGGCGCGGCCACCCGCGGCTACGACGCCGGAAAGAAAATCAACGGCAGGAAGCGGCACATCGCCGTGGACACCCTGGGCCTGCTGCTGACCGTGATGGTTACCGCCGCCTCGGTCAAGGACAACGATGCCGGCCGCGACCTCCTGGAACAACTGCGCGCCGAACACCACCGCATCGCCCTGGTCTGGGCCGACGGCGGCCACACCGGCTGGCTGGTCACCTTCGCCCACGCCGTCCTGGCCCTCGCCCTGGCGCGTTGGTCTCGAAGGTGGCGTCGCCGCCGTCGATCCCGGCCCGGTAGATCGCCAGCACCTGCTCGGCGTGCTCCGGAAGCATCACCGCGACCCTCACCGTGCTCACGCGGCGGCCTCGATGCCGAGCTCGGCGAGCAGGCCCCGGATGAGCTGCTCGATCTGGTCGCGGATCGGGCGGACGGCCTCCACGCCCTGGCCGGCAGGGTCCTCCAGCTTCCAGTCCAGGTACCGCGTGCCGGGGAAGTACGGGCAGGCGTCGCCGCAGCCCATGGTGATCACCACGTCGGACGCCTGCACGGCCTCGGTGGTCAGCACCTTGGGCACCTCGGCGGAGATGTCGATGCCGATCTCAGCCAGCGCCTCGACCACGGCCGGGTTCACGGCGTCGGCCGGGGCGGAGCCGGCCGAGCGGACCTCGACCCGTTCGCCGCCGAGGCGGGTGAGGAAGGCGGCGGCCATCTGGGAGCGGCCGGCGTTGTGCACGCAGACGAACAGCACGGACGGGACGGAGGGAGAGCTCACGGGATACTTCCTTCGGGCAGGAACAGCGGGATGGGGTCAGCGGTCGGCGGTGGCCGGGTGGTACTCGCCGTGCGGGACCACGACGTCCTCAGCGGCTGCGGTGGGGCGGCCGAACAGCACGGCGACCAGGGCGACGCCGACCACCAGGCCGACGAGCTGGGCGGCGACGAACGGCAACACCGAGCCGGGGGCGATGCCGGCGAAGGTGTCCGTGAAGGCACGGCCGATCGTCACGGCGGGGTTGGCGAAGCTGGTGCTGGAGGTGAACCAGTAGGCGGCGCCGATGTAGGAGGCGACCGCGACCGGGGCGAAGTGCGCGCGGCCGGCGCGGGCCAGACCGAAGATCAGCAGGACCAGGCCGGCGGTGGCGACGACCTCGCCCAGCCACAGGTGCGAGGCCCAGCGGGCGTGGGTGGACCAGCGGACCAGCGGTTCGGCGAACATCGCGTCCGCCAGCACCGCGCCGCCGATCGCCCCGGCGATCTGGGCGGGCAGGTAGGCGGCGATCTCTCGCAGTGTCGGACCCTCGCTGCCGCTGTGGCCGGTCCACCAGGCGGCCAGGGTGACCACGGGGTTGAAGTGGGCGCCGGAGACGGGGCCGAGCAGAGCGATCAGCACTCCGAGGCCGAAGACGGTGGCCAGGGAGTTGGCGAGCAGCTGGACACCGACGTCCTGGGAGAGCTTGGTGGCCTGGATGCCGGAGCCGACCACGACGGCGACCAGGGCACTGGTGCCGACGAACTCGACCGCGACCCGGCGTCCGAGCGGAGCCATCTCGGTCATCTCGCGCCCCCTGCCGGGACCGCGGCGGTGGCGTCCGGGGCCTGGAGCAGGGCAGACAGCTTGGCGAGCGCGGCGGGCAGCACCCAGTAGTAGACCCAGGTCCCGCGTCGCTCGGAGCCGACGAGACCGGCCTCGCGCAGCACCTTCAGGTGGTGGGAGATGGTCGGCTGGGAGACGTCGAAGGGCCCGGTCAGGTCGCAGACGCAGGCTTCGCCGCCCTCGTGGGAGGCGATCAGGGACAGCAGTCGCAGGCGGACCGGGTCGGACAGGGCCTTGAAGATCTTCGCCAGGTCGGCGGCGGCTTCCTCACCCAAGGGCTCGCGGACCATCGGCGAGCAGCACGCCACTGCGTCGTCCTGGCCGAGCACTGGCAATTCCAGATTCGACATGCGTCTATGTTGACGGTCATCTATTCGAAGAGGCAAGCTCGCTGTATCGACAGATGTCGAAACAAGACCTCGGGGAGACCGCCATGTCCCGTGTTCAGCTCGCCCTGCGCGTCGCCGACCTCGAAGGCTCCATCGCCTTCTGCTCCAGGTTCTTCGGTGCCGAGCCGGCCAAGCGCCGCCCCGGCTACGCGAACTTCGCCATCACCGAGCCGCCGCTCAAGCTCGTCCTCATCGAGGGCGAGGCCGGCGAGGACACCCGCCTGGACCACCTCGGCGTCGAGGTCGAGAGCACCGAGCAGGTCACCGCCGCCTCCACCCGCCTCAAGGACGCGGGCTTGGCCACCTTCGAGGAGGACGACACCTCCTGCTGCTACGCGCTTCAGGACAAGGTGTGGGTGCACGGGCCCGGCAAGGAGCCTTGGGAGGTCTACGTCGTGAAGGCCGACGCCGACATCCTCGGCAAGAGCGCCCACAGTGCGCCGGAGGCCTGCTGCGGCGCCACCGCCTGCTGCACGCCGGACGAGGAAGCCTTCGACCCGTCCCAGAGCCCGGCCGAGGCGAAGGCCGCCGCCGGCTGCGCGTGCGGCGGCTGACCACGTAACCGGAGGAATGCGACGCCTTGGGAATAAGTGCTCTCCGCCGGTATGACAATGCGCGGAATTACAGCTGATGCAACATCGAACACGATGTACGCACCGCGCTGACCGAGGGTTCTTCGGTGAGATCGGCTGGCGGCTGATCTCGTCGGCCCACTCCTGCCTGGAGTGACGTAACCGATGCAACCTAGTTGCGCTGAATGCAACACGGGTCGGACGGCAGACCTTCCCGGATGCTGTGCACGTGCTGCTGGCGTCGGGACTTGACTGGAGCGGAGCCTTGGCAGACCGCTCTACAGTCGACTGACTCGGAAGGAGTGAAGTCGCCTCCATGGCGAGGGGCCGCGAACTGGCACGCAGTGCGGCGCTCCAGGAGGTTGCCGCGCCGGTGGCCGTGGTGGCGGTGAACCGATCGCGGGTTCCAACGGTGATGTTCTCGGTGAACATTTGCTCAGACACCGGAGACGTGGGCGAGTTGGCCGACGGCGGCGGTGATGGCCATCGCGAGGCCGCCGCCGAGGACCACGCGCAGGGCGGGACGGAGGACCGCCGTACCCGCGGCGCGGGCGGAGAGGACGCCTGCCAGGGCGAGGCCGCAGAGGGTGACGGCAACGATCAGCCCCAGGCGTGCGGTGGTCGATCCGGCGAGCAGGCCGAGGAAGGGCACGAGTCCGCCGCCAAGGAAGCTGGCGGCGGAGGCGAGGGCGGCCTGGAGGGGGTTGGCGGCGGTGTGTTCGCTGTGGCCGAGTTCGTCGCGCAGGTGGGCCTGGAGCGGGTCGGCCTCGTGCAGGGCCTCGGCGACCTGCCGGGCGAGGTCGCGGGGGACGCCCCGGTTCTCGTAGATGGCGGTGAGTTCGGCGAGTTCGGCCTGCGGGGACTCGGCGAGCTCGCGCGCCTCCTTGGCGCGGTCGGCGGTCTCGACGTCGACCTGGGAGCTGACGGAGACGTACTCGCCGGCGGCCATCGCCATCGCACCGGCGGACAGGCCGGCCAGGCCGCCGGTGACGACGGTGGAGGTGCTCGCCCCGCTGGTGGCGAGGCCGACCATGAGGCTGGCGACGGAGACCAGGCCGTCGTTGGCACCGAGGACGGCGGCGCGCAGCCAGCCGGCCCGGCCGGCGGCGTGGCTCTCGGGGTGCGGGGTGAAGCGGTCGTGGCGGGTCATCGGGGCGGCTGCTCCTGTCGGCTCGTCGAGATCAGTGTCGGGGGGAGTCGGGCGGCTGTCCCGTCCGGGCAGGCCGTCCGGGCATGGCGCTGTCGGTCACCGGCGGTCGCTGCGCAGGGCGAGGCGCGGGCAGGCCCGGACCGCGCGGCGGGCGTGCACGCGCAGGCCGCGCGGGACGACGGCGCCGTGTTGGACGGGGTAGCCCCATTCGTCGAGGGTGATGAGTTCGGGGAGGAGTTCGGCGCACTGGCCGTGGCCGGTGCAGGCGATCCGGTCGATGCGCAGGACCTCGCGGTCGGTGGCTGTCATGTCCACTCCTGGGTGCGGGTCGTGGGTGGGACGGGCAGGGTGGTCGGGCGGTGGCAGTGGCCGTGGCTCAGGTGGTGGTCGACGTCGTCGGTGAAGGTGGTGAGGGCGCTGGCGGCGAGGCGGGCGGCGCCGTCGGGGTGGCGGCAGGCGCCGCGGCCGGGCAGGAGGCCGATCCGGTGGCGGAGGCGGTCGAGGAGGTCGGGGGTGGCGTGGCCGTGGGCGAGGGCGGTGTAGTCGTCGGCGACGGCGGGCAGGCCGAAGAGGCAGGGGCCGCACTGTTGGGCTGCGTTGGCGCCCAGGTAGGCGAGGATGCGGGCGGTCTCGGCGAGGGGGCAGGCGTCGTGTGGAAGGGCGGCGATGACGCCGGCTCCGGGCGTGGCGTGTGGGGTGAGGCCCTCGCGGCTGAACGGCAGGCCGAGGGCGTGGGGGAGGCTCAGCCAGGTGCCGGCGAAGCCGCCGAGCAGGACGGCCTGGGGCGGCTGGTCCGGGCCGCCGGCCTGCTGGAGGAGCGTTCCGACGAGGGCGCCGGGTTCGGTTTCGAGGACGCCGGGGCGGTGGACGGCTCCGGCCACGGTGACCAGGGTGGTGCCGGGTGAGGCGGTGGTGCCGGCCTGGCGGAACCAGTCGGCGCCGTGGCGGGCGATCAGGGCGAGGTGGGCGAGGGTTTCGACGTTCTGGACGAGGGTGGGCCGTCCTCGAACGCCCTTTTCGTGGGTGCGGGGTGGGGAACTGGTGGGGCGGGCGGGGCCGCCGTTGAGCCAGTGGACCAGGGCGGTCGACTCGCTGGTGACGTAACCGTGCGGCAGCGCCTCGATCCGGATGGGGACGGAGTCGAGCCCGGCGGCCCGGCGCTCGTCGACGGCGGTGGCCAGGGCGTCCAGCTGGGCGGCGCGGGTGCGGGGGACGCACACGTGGACGCGGTCGGCGCCCACCGCTTCGGCGGCCAGGACCGTGCCGTCCAGGACGAGATGCGGCGCGGTGGCGAGAAGCATCTGATCCTTGCGGCTGAGCGGCTCGCTCTCCATACCGTTGGCGACGACAACGGCCCGTCGGCGTTGCTGCCCGGCGACGGCCCGCAGCTTGCGGCCCGTGGGGAATCCGGCGCCGCCGCGCCCGGTGAGCCCGGCCTCCTCGACGACTTCGATCAGCGCTCGCCCCGGCCGGGGTACGGGGCCGTGGTGTCGAAGGTGCTCGGTCAGACCAAGCGGCCTGACAGTGGCGGACCAGCTGTTCAGTAGCCGCGGGGTGGTGCTCGGCTCGGTGAGCGCGCGGGCCGGTGCGGGGGTCATCGGATGCCTCCCAGGGCGGTGAGGGAGAGGGCGGCGGCGCGGTGGGACCAGCCCGGCTGCAGTGGCCCGGTGGCCAGGAACGCGGTGACCAGCACCGGTACGGCCAGAACCAGGAGACCGGTACTCAGCCGGATGGAGAGGTGGCCGGGCCCAGCTCGGTAGAGCCGCCAGCCTGCGGCGGCAGCCACCGCGGCCAGGCAGGCGGCATAGAGCCACAGTTGCAGCGGTAGACGGGTGTCGGTGCCGGTGCCGGCCGCGTGGAACAGGCCGATCGGCCAGGCCGCGTACGCCAGCCAGTGCACCGCCTTCCACCTCCCTTGGCCGATGCGCAGGCGCAGCGCGCTGGTGACGAGGACGGCGAGCAGGAGGTCGAAGGCGACGGTGCCCAGACCCAGCCACAGCGGCCGGTAGGAGGCGCCGAACGGAACGACGGCGGTGGCCCAGGAGAGGTGGACGTAGGGGTCGATGATCGCGGTGGCGATGTGCAGGGCGAGGAAGGCGAGGGTGAGGACGGCCAGGTTGCGGTGGAGCAGACCGATCTCGAAGCGGCCGATCCGGCGCGGTCGGGCCTTGCCTCCGATCGCGATGCCGAGGCCGACGGTCGCGGTGAGCAAGAGGAGAGCGATGGTGCCGCCGGCGCGGCTGGCGTACCAGAGCGGGCTGGCGGCGAGGGCGGTCGCGGTGGTCATCTCGGGCCTCCCGCCCGGTCGTGGGGCCAGCCGCCGAGGCGGGTAGTGGTGCCGTCGAGGCGGACCAGGCGGGCGGGCAGTCCGGTCCGCTCCAGCCAGGCGACAGCGGCGTTGCCGAGCACGATCGCGGCGGTGGTGGCGGTGTTGGCGTCCACGCAGGTGCCAGCGGCGACCGTGACGGTGCGCCAGTACGCTTCGGCGGACCGGCCGGTGGCGGGGTCGACGATGTGGTGGACCACCTGGCCGCCGCGGCGCCACATGCGCACGCTCACGCCCGAGGTCGCCAAAGCACCGGAGGTGACGGCGACGACCGGGCCGGAGCCGGTGGCGGCGTGGTCGTCGGCCAGGCCGACGGCCCAGCCCCCGTGCGGGGCTTGGCCGGCGGTGGCGAGGTCGCCGCCGAGGTTGACCAGCACGCCGCTACCGGTGGCGTCGGCGATCCGGCGGGCGGCGCGGTCGGCGGCCAGGGCCTTGGCGGTCGCGCCCAGGTCCAGGACGGTGCCGTGCGGCACCAGCAGGCGCCGGGTGCCCGGGGCCCAGCCGACGGCCTGCCAGCCGGTGGCGGGGCGGGCCGTGGGCAGCGGCGTGGTGTCCTGAGGGCGCAGAGAGGTGAAGGTGCGGTCGTATCCGAGGGCGATCACGGCGCGGCCCACGGTCGGGTCGACGGCCCCGCCGGTTAGTTCGGCGGCACGCAGCGCCGCCTCCAGTGCTTCGGCGAACAGCTCGCTGACGGTCGTGGTGGTACCGGCGGTGGCGTTGATCCGGCTGAGTTCGGAGCCGGGCCGGAAGCGGCTGCACACGTGGTCGATGGCGGTGAGTTCGTCCATCAGGATCCGCTCGGCTTCGGTCAGCGTCCGCTGGTCGGTGGTCAACAGGGTGGCGGTGGTGCCGAGGGCGGGGAAGCTGGTGGCCGCGCCGAGGACGCGGTGGCCGTTCATGACGCACCGGTCCGGGTCTGCGGCATCTGGTGAGTGGGGGCCGGGGCTTGCGCCGGTGGGGAGAGAGTCGTGCAGGTCACCGTGGACTGCGGCGTGGCGGCGCTCAGTGCCGGAGCCGCGAGTTCCTCATAGTCGTCGCGGCCCTGCTCCTTGTCGCCGCGCGGCGGCGTGTTGGCCGGGGCGGGAGCGGCGGGTTGCTGGGTGCAGGTCACCTCGGCGGGCAGCATGCTCCGTGTCGGTGCGGGTGCCGGCGCGGGCGCGCCGGTGACGCCGGGCGCGAGGCTGACGTAGGTGAGGCCGAGAGCGGCGGACCCGGCGGCGGCGGCCGCGACGGTCCAGCGGGTGGCGGTGGAGACCCGCCTCATCCCACGCTCGCGGTGCCCGGGCCCTTCCGGCTCAGGCTGGTTGTGGAGATCGGCCATGGCGGACGCTCCTCGTGGTCCGGCTCGGGTGTTTCCACTGACCACGATGCGTCGGGGCGCTTCTCGGACCTGCTCACAAGCTGTGCAGAACCGGTAAAGATCAAGGTGTTCGGCGGTCGTGCCACAAGGGCAGGTCGAGGACGACGGTCAGGCCGCCACCGGGCGTCTCCTCCAGGGCGATGGTGCCGCCGTTGACGGTGATCAGCCGGTGCACGATGGCCAGCCCGAGCCCGCTGCCCCGGGCCTTGGGGTTGCCGAAGCGGTGGAAGGCGACCGCGCGTGCTTCGGGGGTCATGCCGGGGCCGTCGTCCACCACCCGTACCCGGACAGCGCCGGCCACGGAGGTGCTGTCGATCGTCACCGTCCCGCCGTCCGGGACGGCATCCAGGGCGTTGGCCAGCAGGTTGTCCAGCACCTGCTCCAGGTCTCCCTTGCCCAGGGCGACCGGACCCGCAGTCCGGGAGCTGCTGGTGAGGTGGATGCCGCGTTCCTGTGCGACCGGCTCCCATGCCGTGATCCGGTCGGCGACGATCTCGTCCACGCGGACCGGCACGGGTCTCGGTACGGTCTGCTCGGCCCGCGCCACTGCGAGCAGCCCGTCCACCAGGCGCGAGAGCCGGGCCACCTCCTCCTGCGCGGAGGTCAGCAGCTCCGGCGCGCTCTCCGGTGCGGCGGTGGCCAGCAGGTCCAGACGCAGCCGCAACGCCGCGAGCGGCGTGCGCAGTTGGTGGGAGACGTCGGCGATGACGGCCTGGTGGCCGTGGATCAGGTTCTCGGTGCGGGCGGCCATGGTGTTGAAGGTCGCGGCCAGGCGGCGCACTTCGGGCGGGCCACTGTCCACGACCGCGCGTTCGCCGAGTCGGCCTTCGCCGAGTCTGTGCGCGGCGGTGTCCAGGGTGGTCAGTGGCCGGTTCACCCAGCGGGCGAGCCGGACCGAGACAAGGGCGGAGGCGGCGATCCCGGTCACGGCGACCAGGCCGATCCAGGCCCAGGTGACCGCGATCCGGGTGTTCAGCGGGGCTGCGGAGCGGGCCAGGACCACCGCACCGTCCGGCTGTCGGAACGTTCCGACGGGTTCGGCGGCCAGCAGCCGACCGTCTGTCTCGGGCGGTTCCGGCTCCCGGCCCGTGAGGGTCTCGGCCGCCAGCTCGCGGGCCTCGGGGGCCTGGGCGGCCTGGCACGGTGTCGCGGCCACCAGCCGGCCGTTCGCCTCGTACACCGCCGCGCAGTCCCCCGCCTTCGCCACGTCGGAGAGATCGGCGTTCATGGCGTCCGCCGGTGCCCGGTCGGACAGGTATTCCTCGGCGGAGGCAGCGATGACCCGGGTGGCGGCCTGAGCCTTGTCCCGGAACGCCAGGTGTTCGCGCTGCGTGATCGACAACCCCAGGGGTACCGCCGCCGCGGCCACCAGAACGACCGTCAGTGCGAGCAGGGCCAGCACGATCCGGCGGGTCACGGCGTCTCCGCGACCTCACCGAGCCGGAAGCCCCGCCCGTAGGCCGTCTCGATCAGACCGGGCACGCCGAGCTTTCGCCGCAGCGCGGCGACGTGGACGTCCACCACCTTCGTCGGCCCGTACCAGTGCGCGTCCCAGGCGCTCTCCAGGATCTCCTGACGGGTCACCACCCGGCCCGGGTCGGTCGCGAGACAGGCCAGGATGTCGAACTCCTTCGGCGTCACGGGGACCTCCCGGCCGCCGACCGTCACCCGGCGGGTGCGGCGGTCGACCGTGAGCGGGCCGTGGCGCACCGGCTCCTGCTCCGACGGGCGGGTGCGGCGCAGCACCGCGCGCAGCCGGGCCATCAGCTCGGCCAGGCCGAAGGGCTTGACGAGGTAGTCGTCGGCGCCTTCGTCCAGGGCCAGGACCCGGTCGGCCTCCTCGCCGCGCGCGGTGACCGCGATGATCGCCGTGTCCGACCGCTGCCGGATCCTCCGGCACACCTCGACACCGTCCATGTCCGGCAGTCCCAGGTCGAGCAGCAGCACATCGGGTACGGGCGCCGCCAGCGCGGCACGGCCGGTGTCGACGCTGTCGGCGACGTAGCCGGCCTGCCGCAGGCCCCGCACGAGGGAGTCCGCGATCACCGGATCGTCCTCCACCACCAGCACCCGGAAGACGCCAGTGTCCGTCGCCGTAGTCATCTCGCCCGCTCCCTGGTCTGGCCAGCCGGTTCGGCGGTCACCGCCATCGTGCCCACACCCAGGGAATGATCGCTTGGGCCGAACAGTCCCGGCTCCACCCACAGCTGCCCGGGACACGATCAGGGCCCGCCCGGCCCAGCCGATCGGTCCGAAGGCCCCTGGCACCTGAACGAGCCCGTGGGGTTCGGTGGACTGGAGGATCGGAGGTCCGGCATGACCGAGCTGCACGACGACCAGCAGGCGGCGCGGCGCACGACTCCCGGCACGCACGCCTGGCTGGAACCGGCCCTGCTCGCCGTCACCGGCGCGGCGCTGGCCGCCGGCGGGATCGCCTGGCTCGCCGGCGCCGGAACGCTCGCCGATGCGTGCTGGGCCGCCGGAACCGCGGTGGCGATCATCCCCTCCCTCGCCTGGGTGATCAGCGCCCTGCGCCGGGGCCGGGCCGGGGTCGACCTGATCGCCGTCCTGGCTCTAGCCGGCACCCTCGCCACCGGCGAGTACCTGGCCGGAGCCCTGATCGCACTCATGCTCGCCACCGGCCGCTGGCTGGACGCCGCCGCCGAACGCCGCGCCTCCCACGATCTGCGCCACCTGCTCGAACACGCCCCGCGCTCGGCCCGCCGCCGCACCGGCGACCAGGTCCGCACCGTCCCCCTCTCGGAGGTACGGGTCGGCGACCTCCTGGTGGTCGGGCCCGGCGAGGTCGTCCCCGTCGACGGCCGGATCGAGGGCGGCACCACCGTCCTGGACGAGTCCGTCCTGACCGGGGAGTCGGCGCACATCGAGCGGGCAGCCGGAGAGACGGTCCGCAGCGGCGGCGTCAACGCGGGCAGCGCATTCGACCTGCGCGCGACAGCCACCGAATCCGACAGCACCTACGCGGAGATCGTCCGCCTCGCCCAGCAGGCCGGTGCCGAGAGCGCCCCGGTGATCCGGCTCGCCGACCGGTACGCCGCCTGGTTCCTGCCGCTCTCCCTCACCGTGGCCGGCCTGGCCTGGCTGCTCAGCGGATCGGCGGTGCGGGCGGTGGCCGTGCTGGTCGTCGCCACCCCCTGCCCGCTGCTGCTCGCGGCACCGGTCGCGATCGTCTCCGGCCTGTCCCGCGCCGCCCGCCAAGGCGTCGTCATCCGCGACGGCGCAGCCCTGGAAACCCTCGGCCGCGCCCGCACCCTCGTCCTCGACAAGACCGGCACCCTCACCACCGGCCGCCCCCGTGTCATCGACATCGCCGCCGCCCCAGGCCACAGCGTGACCGAGGTCCTCACACTGGCCGCCTCCGTCGACCAGTACTCCCCACACGTCCTCGCCCAGGCCATCACCGACGAAGCCCACGCCCGCGGCCTGACCCTCCTGCCCGCACACGACATCGCCGAGGAGCCCGGCCGCGGCGCCACCGGCCACGTCGACGGCACGGTGGTGAGCGTCGGCAAACACGACGGCGCGCCCCTGTCCGCCTGGGCCCGCGCCGCCGACAACCGCGCCACCCTGGACGGCGCCGCCACCGCCTGGCTGTCCACCGACGACACGCCCACCGGGGCGATCCTGCTGCGCGACCCACTCCGCCACGACGCACCCCGCACCCTGCGCCGCCTGCGCGAAGCCGGCATCACCCGACTGCTCATGCTCACCGGCGACCGCACCGAGCCGGCCCGCGAGGTCGCCGCCGTCCTCGGCCTCGACGACGTCCACGCCCAGCAGACCCCCGCCGACAAGGTCGCCGCCGTTCGCGCCGAACGCGAGCGCGCCGTCACCGTCATGGTCGGCGACGGCGTCAACGACGCTCCCGCCCTCGCCGCCGCGGACGTCGGCGTCGCCATGGGAGCCCGCGGCTCCAGCGCCTCCTCCGAGGCCGCCGACATCGTGCTCACCACCGACCGCGTCGACCGCCTCGCCGACGCCGCGACCATCGCCGTCCGCGCCCGGCGCATCGCCGTCCAGAGCGCCCTCGGCGGCATGCTGCTCTCCCTCGCCGCCATGGTCGCCGCCGCGTACGGCCTGCTCCCGCCCGCCGTCGGTGCCCTGCTCCAGGAAGCCATCGACGTCGCCGTCATCCTCAACGCCCTGCGTGCCCTACGCCTCGACCGCACCGCCCTGCCCACCATCGAACCGGCCACCGAACAGCTCATCCGGCACTTCGCCGCCGAACACGACGACCTGCGCGAGGTCATCGAAGCCGTCCGCGAAGCCGCCGACCAGCTCACCGACACCACCGGCCCGCAGGCCCTGCACGCCGTCCACCACGTCAACCGGCTCCTCACCGAACAGCTACTGCCGCACGAACTGGCCGAGGAGCACCAGCTCTACCCGGCCCTCGCCCCCGCCCTCGGCGGGCCGGAGGCCACCGCCACCATGAGCCGCGCCCACACCGAGATCCACCGCCTCGCCCGCCGGGTCGCCACCCACCTGCAACTCGCCGACGCCAACCACGGCCACCTGCGCGACGAACAGCTCGACGACCTGCGGGCCTGCCTCTACGGCCTCCACAGCGTGCTGCGCCTGCACTTCGCCCAGGAGGAGGAGAACTACTTCTCCCTCGCACACTGACCGAACGGAGAAGCCGGGGGCGGTCGAGTCGACCACCTCCGACTTCTCCTGCACCGTCCGAGCCGGCCCCGGCGGGGGCTCACCCGGAAACGGGGCGGTCACCCTTGGGGGTGGTCAGCCCAGGCCCTTGCGGGCGGTCTGGAACGCCTGGGCGTGGCCGGCCTCGTCGGTGGCGTTGTGCTGGAAGAGGGTGGCCGCGGCGGTGTCGCCGGCGGCCTTGGCCTGCTGGGCGAACGTCGGGTACATGGTCTGGGACTCGTAGGTCTCGCCGGTGATGGCCGTGGCCAGGTTCTGGCTTGTGGTGCCGACCGTTCCGGCCAGCGCCGCCTCGCCGGAGAAGTGCTCCTGCAGCTCCACGTTGGAGACGGCGGTGAACAGGCGCGCCAGTGCGGGGTTGCCGCTCTGCTGGGCGTGCTGGGCGTAGAGGGTGTACTTGGCGTGTGCCAGGGCCTCGCCGTGCATGGCGGTGTCGAGGTTGGCCTTGGTCTGCGCCGAGGTGACCTTGGGCTTCCCGGCCGGTACCGTCACGGGGTTGACGGCCGGAGGTGCCGGGATGGTGCCCTTGCCGTTGCGGAGCGCGGTGAGGGCGGCCTGGTACGCGGCCTGGTGGGCTGCCTCGTCCTTGGCGATCTCGGTGAAGAGGTCGGCGGCGGCGGTGTCGCCGGCCGCCTTGGCCTGTTGGGCGAACGTCGGGTACATGGTGGTGGTCTCGTACCCCTCGCCGGTGATGGCGTCGGTGAGGTTGGCCTCGTTGCCGCCCACGAGGCCGCTCAGTGCGGCTTCCTGGGTGAAGTGCTCACCCAGCTCCACGTCGGCGGTCTTCCGGAAGAGGTCGGCGACCGCGGGCCGGCCCTCGCGCTGGGCCTGGGCCGCGAAGAGAGTGTAGGAGGCGTTGGCGAACGCCTCGCCCTTCATGGACTGCGTGAGGTTGGTCTGCGTCTGTTGCTGCAGAGTCGGGATCGCGGTCCTGGCAGCCGGGCCGTCGACAGCCGGTGCGGCGGAGGCGGCGCACATCGCGACGCTCGCGGCCAACGCACCGGTGACGAGAGCGCGTATCGGGTAGGCGGTCATCTCAACCTCCTTGGCGGACGCATTCGTCGGGCACCCTCGCCCAGCACAGCAAGACGCCCCGGATACGGCCATCCGGCCGCACCCATTCAGGTGAATACGCGGACGCAGTAGGTGGAATACGACACGCCGGAATAAGTACTCTCCGCCGGTATAACGGGTCGAATTGCATCCGATGCAACCATCGGATGCCTCGAACGGCCTCGACCTGGGGCTTCATCAAGGGGGGCCGACCCGAAGTCGGCCCCCCTTGATACGCCTTCCGCTACCCCACCGTGAGAAGGGAGAGGAGGAAGGGCGGGGCCAGCCGCCGCATCGCCTCACGGCCGTCGTCGTCAGTCTCCGCGAGCGTGGTGTTGAAGGCGTCAGCCATGAAGATCAGCTGCACGGCGGTGACAGTCTGCTCCGCCGGCGTCGGGTTCGGCTCGGCCAGGCCGGTCAGCAGGAAGGTCCGGCTGGCCCCGGAAATCATGCCCGTTCCCCACTGCTCGGTGGCCTCTGCCGGTTGGCCGGCGGCCAGCTCGGCTTCGACGGCTGCACAGCTGGTTTCTGCCCAGGCCGCGATCTCACCTGCCGCTGTCCAGGCCGCCTGCAGCCGCTCGATCGGGGCTGCCTGGGCCACGGTGTAGAGGTGATTGGCGATGCTGTCGACCGATAGGCCCGGGAGCTGGTGCGGCGGCGCGGCTGCCAGAGCAGCCAGCGGATCGCGGGGATCGGTCTCCAACAGATGGGCGGCTCACTGCGGAGCGCCGTCCGCGACGAGACCGCGAGCTGCCCGGGCGATCGTATCGGGAGCCATCTCGCCGGGACCGGCCATGGCCGTGATCGCCGACTGGAACAAGAAGTCGGTCCTGCCCAGCGGTTCGGCCTTGGCTGCTCCCGGATCGAGTTCGGCGGCGAACTGCCATCCCGGGGCGAGATCCGGCGTCGCCAGGACCTGCCGGTCGATCGCCTGGACGCGGCGCTGCACCGCGGTAGGGCGGCGCTCCTTGGTGCCGACGAGGTCGGCCGCACCGTCGTACACCCACTCCTGGAGATCACCGTCCACCGGCAGGGGACCGAAGCCACGGCGCAACTGCTTGGCCAGGTCCTCAGCTGGTCGGGCGAAGGCATGGCGAACGGTCTCTTCGGGCACGGGCAGGCCGGCGCCGAAGGCCCGCAAAGCGAGGTGGCCACGGTCCGCGCCCTGACGGCGATTCCGGGCGAGCCAGACCACCAGCGCCACCAACTGCTCGTCCGCCGTCGAGGAGCTGCCACCCAACGGCCGACCGGGGTAGTCCCGCTGGTGAGCTGGGAGCAGCGGGTTCGGACGACTACGCCAGCGTTCGAGATGACGCGCCGACACCTCGACGCCGTAATGCGCCGCGAGGTCGATCAAGCGTCGGTCGGCGGGGCTGGGGGAAGTTCTGGCCATGAACCGAACGTAGTGCCGCCGCGTGCGCTCTGACCGGGCTGTGGCGAACACCCGGCGGTCGGCCACGGCCCGGTGTAGTGTCCGCCCGCCGTAGAACCCCCCGAGGTTCACCCGGTTTGGGCGGAACGCCACTTGCTTCGATGAGGGCACGAAGCCGGAACAACCGGCCGGTGGCGCCAACGCGTGCAGGAGGGGCAGGAAATGACGACGAGCTCGATTGAGGCGGGGCCGGTCCATGGGGGCGACACGAAGCGCCGTAGGGAGGTGGGAGTCCGATGGCGGCGGTACCTGCGGATGGCCGGCGTCCATGCGCTGAGGGGCGCATCGTCGGCGGCGGGTGCCGCGGCCGTGAGCGGTGCGTTGTGGTGGTGGGGTCATCGGTGACGGACCGCGTAGGTAGGCCGGTCAGCGAGGAGGGCCGCCACCGATGTCGGTGGCGGCCCTCCTCGCCTTGGGTCAGCGTCCCGAGCCGGGAGGGGCAGACAGGGGAGTTGGTGGGCGGCGGCCAGTCGGTGAAGGCTGAGCCGGACGGCGGCCGGGTGCAGGCCGAGGTCGGCGGCGATCCCCTCCGGGGTAACGCCGGGACCGCGCTGCAGGTGGTCGAGGACGGTGTGGTCGGTCCGGTTCTCGGTGGCGCGGACGGGGCGGTAGGCGGCCAGCGCGCCGCCGCCGAGGGCCGTTCCGTGCCAGTACGATCTGCTCACCGGATCGGGCGATGAAGTTCCACTGCCACATCGCCGCCCACGAGGACCACGGCATGATGAGCTTCCTCGACGTGGTCCCGTAGACGGGGTCCGGTCTGCGGAAACACCCGCAGGTCGGACCACGGGACCAGCCATGCGCCGTGCAGGGGCCCGTCCTCGTCGCCGAGGCCGCCGTTTGCGGTGGGCGGGCGTCGGTAGTCCGGTTACGTTGATAGAGCACCTGGTCGGAGGGGGGTAACAAGCCCTAACCCACTGGGGACGCTGTATGACTGGCCTGACCATCATCCTGCTGCTCGTGGTCCTCGCCACGGCGGTGGCGACCGGTGCCCGGCGCTGGCGCCTGCCCGCTCCCTCGCTCCTCGTCATCGCCGGTCTGGTCGTCGGGCTCATACCCTGGGTTCCCGAGGTCCGCCTGGCACCTCACGTGATCAGCGTGCTGGTGCTGCCGCCGCTGCTCTATGCCTCGGCCGGGGAGATCTCCGTTCGCGACCTGCGCAGCGTGTGGCGGCCGGTGACCGGCCTGGTCTTCGGTCTGGTCCTGGTCTCGGCCGTCGCCGTCGGGTACGTCGCCCGCGCGATCACCCCGCTCACCACCGCGTCCGCGTTCATCCTCGGCGCCGTCCTGGCCAGCACCGACCCCGTGGCCGTGACCGCACTCGGCCGGCGCCTGTCCCTCCCGCCGCGGGTGCAGGCCATGGTGCAGGCGGAAAGCCTGTTCAACGACGCCACGTCGCTGGTCCTGTACAAGGTCGCCGTGGCGACCGCGGTCTCCGGCAGCGCCATCACCGTCTCCGGGACCATCGAGCAGTTCCTGATCCTCGCGGGCGGAGGAGCCCTCATCGGCGCGGCGGTCGCCGCCGTGGTGACCCTCATCCGCAGACGGACCGAGGACCCCGTGCTGGAGACCGTCATCGCGTTGGTCACTCCGTACGCCTCGTACGTCATCGCGGAGGACTCGCACGCCTCCGGCGTGACCGCCGTCATCGTGGCCGGGGTGGTCCTCGGCAGCACCGGCCACAAGCTCAGCAACGCCCCCGTCCGTCTCCAGGTCCACGCCGTCTACGACACCGTGACCTTCCTGCTGGAGAGCGTCGTCTTCGCCCTCATCGGTCTCGAGCTCCCCTTCGCGGTCCGTCACCTCGCGCACGACGAGCACGGCTGGCCGCTGTGGGTGCCGGTGATCGCCTTCACCGTGCTGGCGATCCGCCTGCTGTGGGTCTTCCCGCTGTCCGCCCTGATCCACTACCGGCACAAGGAGGGCGACAGCCGCCTCTCCTGGCGCGTTCCGGCCGTCCTGTCCTGGGCCGGCACCCGAGGCGTCATGCCGCTGGCCGCCGCGCTCTCCGTCCCCCTGGTCACCGACACGGGGGCGCCGCTGCCGCACCGGGCGCTCATCCTCACGCTCACCACCGGGACCGTAGCGCTCACCGTCGTCTTCCAGGGCTTCACCCTCGCTCCTGTCGTCCGCCGCTCGGGCATCGCCCTGGAACCGGAGCACACCGCCCGCGAGGAGGCCCGGACCCGCCGGCACATCGCCCACACCGCTCTCGAAGAGCTCAGACAGCTCGGCGATCTGGATGAGCTCGCCGAACTGGGCGCCGCCGCCGAGACCGCCTTGAAACAGGCTCGTCGCGATCTGGAAGCGCGCATCCACCAAGCGGAAGACGCCCACTACAGCGACCCGGACGCCCGTCCCGCCGACGCCTACCGCGAGATACGCCGGACACTCATCGGTATCGAGGCGGCCGAGCTCCGGCGCCTCTACGAAGCGAACATGATCAGCAACGCCACCCGGCGCCGGATCCAGCGCGAACTCGACCTCGAGGAGGCCAGCCTCCGTGCCCGCGACTGACGCCGGCCACCGTCGATGCGCGGACATTGGGGTCGGCCGGGGGCTGGGAAAATTGATCCGCGTCGACCACCAACGCGGCGACGAGACCCGCGTCCGTGCCCGCTATGTACTCGCCGCCGACGGTGCGAACTCCAGCGTCCGACAACTGCTGGGAATCGACGCCACCGGCCCCGGAGCGATGGGAGGCTTCACCATGCCCGAAGACGCCGCGCACGCCGATTGGCCCGACCTCCTCTCACGGGCCATCAGCCCCGGCGCCGAGGTACAAGCCGACGTACTGCGGGTTCAGCACTGGGTGCTGGAAGCTGGCCGGCGTTCTCCACGGGTGGGCCGGACCGAGCCTGTTGGAAAGCTACGAGACGGAGCGACAACCCGTCGCCCACCGGACTCTCCGCCAAGCGGTGGCGAACACCCGACTCCTCCTCCAGGTGCAGGACCGGCGCCGCGAGCAGCGCCGAACCGGCGAAGCAGTCCCGGTCCACACCTCTGGCTCACATCCGACCGCTCCACGCTCGACGTCTTCGGCGAATGGTTCACCCTGCTCACCCCGGACCGCACTCACTGGGAGCAACAATCCACCGCACCATGGCCGCTGCACATCGAGGCCCTTCCCGACGAGCAGACCGACCTCTGCGGCCTGCGCCCGCACGGAGCACTGCTCATCCGGCCCGACGGCCACATCGGCGCCCGGTGGCGCGACCGCCCGTCGAGTGACGCCACCCTCCGCCACGCCCTCACCACAGTCACCCGCCCGACACCCCCGACAGTTCGGCGCCCCGCGGCACCAGCCACTGCTGATTCCCGCCCGCCCGCCGCCACGACCAGGCGGCCGAGGTGCGGGAATCCCGAACCTCGGCAGAATCGATGTGCGGGGGGATGGCCCCGGCTGCCTACGTGAGAGGACCATGTCATGCCCGACTTCCGCCCGAAGCACGATCACCTGATCGTCAAGCCGCTCGGGGGCCCGACCCCGCAGGACCCGGAGAGGTGGAAGGGCGAGGTGGTGGCGGTGGGGCCCGGCCGGCAGCTGGGGAGCGGCAAGCCGCACCCGGTGGACGTCAAGGTCGGCGAGAAGATCCTCTTCAACAGGTTCTCCGGATCGGAGATCGAGGTGGAGGGGCAGGAGTACGTCGAGCTTCCCGAGGACGAGGTCCTCGCGCTCTCCGCGGAGTAGGGACAGGGCGACGGGCGTGCCCGGCACCCGACGCCTTCGATCCCGACCGCCCCGGGCCCCCGAGACCTTTGGAGATTCCCGCCATGACCGAGCAGTCACCCGCCCGGATCGGCGTCACCGGACTGGCTGTGATGGGCCGCAACCTGGCCAGGAATTTCGCCCGTCATGGGTACCGCGTGGCCGTGCACAACCGCACGCAGGCGCGGACCACGGCGCTGCTGGAGGAGTTCGGGCACGAGGGCGAGTTCGTGGCGGCCGGGACCACGGAGGAGTTCGTCGCGGCCCTGGAGCGCCCCCGGCTGATCGTGATCATGGTCAAGGCGGGGGCGCCGACCGACGCGGTCATCGACGAGCTGGTGCCGCTGCTCGACGAGGGCGACGTGGTGGCGGACGGCGGGAACGCGCACTTCCTCGACACCAGGAGGCGGGAGGCGGCCCTGCGGGAACGCGGACTGCACTTCGTGGGCAGCGGGATCTCCGGTGGTGAGCAGGGTGCGCTGGAGGGGCCGAGCATCATGCCCGGCGGTACACCGGAGGCCTACCGGGTCCTGGGGCCGTTGCTGGAGGACATCGCGGCCAAGGTCGACGGCAAGCCCTGCTGCACCCACGTCGGACCGGACGGTGCCGGTCACTTCGTCAAGATGGTCCACAACGGGATCGAGTACGCCGACATGCAGCTCATCGCCGAGGCGTACGACCTGCTGCGGCACGGAGCGGGACTGCAGCCCGACGCGATCGCCGAGGTCTTCCGGACCTGGAACGCGGGGCGCCTGGAGTCCTACCTGATCGAGATCACCGCCGAGGTCCTCGCCCGCACCGATGCGGCGACCGGGAAGCCCTTCGTCGACGTCGTGCTGGACCAGGCCGAGCAGAAGGGCACCGGCCGCTGGACGGTCCAGAGCGCGCTGGAGCTCGGCGTGCCCGTGAGCGGGATCGCCGAGGCGGTCTTCGCCCGGTCGCTGTCCGGCAGCGTGCCACTCCGGCAGGCCGGACGGGGGCTGCCCGGCCCGACCGAGACGTGGCTCGACAGCGCGGCGGCGGACCGGTTCGCGGATGACGTCGAGCAGGCTCTGTACGCCTCCAAGATGGTGGCCTACGCGCAGGGCTTCAACCAGATCCAGGCCGGCAGCGCGGAGTACTCCTGGCAGATCGACCCCGGTGAGATGGCCACGATCTGGCGCGGCGGTTGCATCATCCGGGCTCGGTTCCTGGACCGGATCCGGGCCGCGTACGAGGCGGACCGGGAGCGTCCCACGCTGCTGACCGACGCGCACTTCCGGGAGGCGCTCGGCTCCGCGCAGTCGGCTTGGCGACGGGTCGTCTCGGTGGCGGCCCAACTGGGGGTGCCCGCCCCCGGCTTCGCGACCGCGCTCGCCTACTACGACGGCCTGCGGGCGGAGCGTCTTCCGGCCGCGCTGGTGCAGGGCCAGCGGGACTTCTTCGGCGCGCACACCTACCGCCGGGTCGACCGGGACGGGACCTTCCACACTCGCTGGGAGGTCGAGGGCCGTCCGGAGGAACAGCGCTGACAGTCAGTCTCCGGGGAGGGTGAGATCGGCCCGCGCCAGCATGTCCGTGGCGGTCAGGTACTCCTCCACAGCGCGCCAGCGCGTGAGCCATGCCTCGCGGTGCGGCCGCGGGTCGGCCCGGGTGTCCACCCGACGCAGACACGGTTGAAGCCGGAGGCCGGTCCGCCGAGCAGGAACCCGGTGGTCAGCGGCAGCAGGAAGATGCCGGCCCACAGCGGGGTGCGGTCGAAGGCGTAGTCGTGCAGTGGCAGCCAGATGCCCTGCAGCCAGATGATGGGGAGTGCACCCATGACTGAACGCATCACCACCTCGCCCACGGACCTTCCCGCGTTGAAACAGCGTCTGGGCCGCACCGGGGTGTGGCTCGCGTCGTTGTCCGCGGTGACGGCGGACGAGGAGCGGCGTGCCGTCGCCGCCATCGAGGACCTCGGCTACGGGACGCTGTGGATCGGCGAGCTCCCCGCCGGGAAGGAGGCGCTGACCCATGCGGCCCTGCTGCTGTCCGCGAGCCAGCGCCTGATGGTCGCCACGGGGATCGCCACCATCTACGGACGCGACGCGACGGCGGCGGCCAACGGGGCCAGAACCCTGCACGAGGCATGGCAGGGCCGTTTCGTGCTCGGCCTCGGCGTCAGCCACCGGCCTCTCGTCAGTGGCCGCGGACACGACTCCAGCACACCGCTGTCCGACATGCGGGCCTACCTGGACGCGATGGACGCCACGCCCTTCGACGCGCCGGCTCCCGAGCCGGTGCCCCGCGTGCTCGCCGCGCTGCGCCCGAAGATGCTGAAGCTCGCCGCCACCCGGGCCCAGGGCGTTCACCCGTACTTCGTCACACCCGAACACACCCGCCGGGCCCGCGCGGCGCTCGGCCCCGACCCGCTGCTCGCCCCCGAGCAGGCCGTGGTGGTCGACACCGACCCCGAGCGGGCGCGCGCCACCGCCCGCGCCTACGCGGCCGGCTATCTGCGCCTGCCCAACTACCTCAACAGCCTGCGCGAACTGGGCTTCACGGACGCCGACCTCGACGAGGGCGGCAGCGACACACTCATCGACTCGGTCGTGCCCTGGGGCGACCCGCAGACGCTGGCCGAGCGCATCCGGGAGCACTACCAGGCCGGTGCCGACCACGTCGCCGTGCAGCCCGTCGCCGACACCCTGCAGCAGCAACTGCAGGACCTACGCCTGCTCGCCCCCGCCCTGATGCCCGGCTGAAGCCGCAGGGCTGCCGCCCACCGGCGGCAGCCCTGCACCGGCCAGGTTCCGTGGCTGGGCGGGGGCGGGCGGTGTTCAGCAGTGTGCGGACTATCGCCCGGACGCGGTCGTCCGGTGCGGCGGGGTCGGTGGGGTCGGTGGGGTCGAGCTTTCCGTCGAGGTGGCAAGGCTGGCCACCCAGCTCCTCGAAGCCTTCGCCACCCCCACCCAGTAGCCCCGCCCCGCCAACCCACCCCAGAGCCCTCGTCCAGGACGGGCCGAGTGTGGTGGCGGTCTCAATGGCGGTCGCCCGGGGTTGACCCAGCGTGGTGGCGATGGGTCGGTCGGTGATGTCGCCGGGGTTTGTGCCGTGAGTGCGCTCACACGTGGACGGGGTGGACGAGGGCGAATAGTAGTGTCCGTTTTGGACCCTTTTGAGACTATTTGGCGGGCATTCGAGGAGCGTTTGCGCAGGCCGGGAGGGATCGGCGGGGACCGGCGCGCTCCGGGCGGCCCGCCCCTCGGACCGGTACCAACCTCCTCGGCTACGACCGCGGATCGTAGCGAGGGGTCTTGGCGACCGGCGATCCGCTCTGGCAACTTTGCATTCATCGCCAGCCGCACCGGCTCCTGTCCCTCCGGTGAACGGCTCACCGCCGAGTCACACCCCGCGACCGTTCGGCCCCTGTCCGGCCACGGTCGAGACGGGGCGTGACTGTGGCCCAACCCGATTGAGGTCTTGCTCTACATGCCCGCTTTCAAGCTCCGTATGCGCACCTCCGCCGCGATTTTCGCCGGCGCCGCCGGTCTGACCGCCCTGGGTGCCGCCGTGGTCCCCACCGTGGCCTCGGCAGCCGATGCCTCCCCGCAGGCGATCGCCGCGCAGATGGTGCCGGCGGACCAGCTGGCCTCGTTCAGCCAGATCATCTCCCACGAGTCCGGCTGGAGCGTCACCGCGACCAACCCGAGCTCGGGCTCCTACGGCCTCGGCCAGGCCCTGCCGGCCTCCAAGATGGCCTCCGCCGGCGCGGACTGGAAGACCAACCCGAGCACCCAGATCAAGTGGGCGCTGGACTACATGAACTCCCGCTACGGCAGCCCCAACGCCGCCTGGGCGTTCTGGCAGACCCACCACTGGTACTGAGCCGACCATCCCCCGTGCCTCGGGGGCCGGACAGGGACCACCGGGGTGACCCACGAGGGCCTGGGCCCGCGCGACGTGCGCGGACCCAGGCCCTCGTGCCGTTTCCCAGCCGTCGCGGCCACCGACCGTACGGATCGCCGTCGCCGCTCCCGAGGACCCGCCCCGCCCCGCCGTACATGGCATGTCCGCGGCCGAAAGATTGCAGCTCAAAGCCCTCGCCACCGTTGACGCGCGGGTCTAGCATTCTCGTCACGGCGGCCCACCTCAGCACCACCGGGCCGCCGGCCAACGCAGCCACGCCGCGCTCCGACCCTTCGCTCCACTGGTGCTCGATGTCGGAGCCGGTCACCTCCAGCCGGCTGAAGCCGCGCCCGGTCTCCGCAGGTCAGGGCAGCGACCAGAACCGGGTCGTCACGAGGTAGAAGACGACGGCCCAGAACGCGATCACCGCAGCGACGATGCCGAGGCCGACGAGGTTGGTCCTCGCCGAGGGTTCGTCCGGTGACGGCCGCAGCCACCGCCTGAGCAGCGGGTTCACGTAGTAGGGCATCGTGAAGAAGCTCATGATGAAGCTCGACAGCAGGTTGCCCACCAGCAGCCCGAGCCAGAGCGGCATTCTCAGCGGCGACAGGACGAGCGTCAGCAGCACCACGGTCGGGTACAGGCCGACCCAGACCGCCACGGCGGTCTTGGTTTCCGAGGGGGGCGGCGCTTGCCGCCGGTCGCCTTCGAAGGCGAACCAGCTGCCGAACGAGTTGTCGATCGTGCGCAGTTCGAAGGAGCTGAACTCCTCGCCCTCGGCGAGGAGTTCCCGCCGCCTGGCCGACGTCAGCCAGGCGTCGAGGTGCTCGGCGGTGTCGAACCGGTACAGCGTGGTCCACTCGTCCTGAAGTCCCTCGACCGGGCGGAACAGCTCGGTTCCGCGGAAGCCTTCGAACGCGCTCTCCGCCTGGCCCATGCGGTCCTGCCAGGCCAGGAAGTCGCCGACGCGGCGCGGGTGGACCCGGTGGGTGACCACCACGGTCACCAGCGGATCCGCTTTTCGGGTGCCGCCGGTGACGACCTGCTGGGTCGCCGGGCCGTCGAAGTACTTGCTGCCGGCATCGAGGAAACGCTGCCGGGTCGCGCTGTTGATCCACACCTGCATGTGGGCGATCGAGTCGAACCGGTAGACGACGACCCAGTCGGGTTGCCGGGGCGTCGGTGGGGAGATCTCGGCGCTGAGGAACCCGGCGTAGCCGGCGGCGGCGGCGTTGACGTCCTCCTGCCACGTCTCGTACTCGCGCTCCAGCCCGGGCAGGACCTTCTGGCCGATGATCGCCGTCGCCGCGGTGTCCTCGTGCCGGCCGCTGTCCGGGTGCCTGTCCGTGTTCATGTGCTCAGGCCGCTGGTACCGACCGGCTCTCGTTGAGCCGGCGGTAGATCCGCTCCGGGGTCAGGGGCAGCGCGCGGAACCGGACACCCGTGGCGTCGTGGAGCGCGTTCGCCAACGCGGGGGCCACCGGATTGATGCAGCACTCCGCGATCCCCTTCGAGCGCATCGGCCCGACCGAGTCCGAGGACGCCACCGTGAGCACGTCGGTACGGGGCACATCGGCGTAGGCGGGAATGCGGTAGTTGCGGAAGTTCGGGTTGACCATGACGCCATCGGCGTCGACGAGGTAGTTCTCGGTCAGCGTGAAGCCGACGCCCTGTGCGACACCGCCCTCCACCTGTCCCCGGACCTGCGCGGGGTTGATGATGTCGCCGGCGTCGGTCGCCTGGACGCTGTAGAGGATGCGGATCTCGCCCGTCACCCGGTGGACGGCGATGCGGAAGCCCTGCGTGTTGGAGGCGACGCTTCGGGGGGAGCCGTAGGCCTTGCGGGCGGCGGTGAAGCGGATTCCGCGCGCGCGGGCCAGGGCGACGAGCTCGGCCAACGACACCCGCCGGTCGCCGCACACGACGCCGTCGTCGTCCATCGAGCACAGCACGACATGGACGCCCGTGTGAGCGGCGGCGAATTCCAGGATCCGGTCGCGTACGGCGTTGGCCGCTCGAAGCACCGCGTTGCCCGCCACGAAGAGGCCCGCGCTCGCGAAGGCGCCGGTGTCGAATCCCGTGCGGTCGGTGTCGGACTGCACCAGGCGGATCCGCGACGGCGTCGTGCCCAGCTGGTTGGCCGCGATCTGGACATGGGCGGTGGGGGTGCCCTGGCCGAACTCGACCGTTCCCACGGCCAGCTCGTACCTGAGGTCGTCGCCGAGCGTGACCCAGGCCTCCGAGATGTGCTCGGTCGGGGGCGCGGTCTCGTGCAGGGAACTCGCCACGCCGACCCCGACGAGCCACCCGGGGCCGGGGGGCGGCTGATCGGCCGTACGGGCCAGGGCGCCGTCCACGAGGTCGATGCACTTCGCGAGCCCGTCCTCGGTGGACAGCACGTCGCTGGGACCGTCGTCCAGGGCGACGAGCGGATCACCCGGTCGCACGATGTTGCGGCGCCGCAGTTCGAGCGGATCGAGGTGCAGGGCGCGTGCCAGTTCGTCCATCGCCGACTCCACGGCGAACGCCGGCTGCGTCATCCCGTAACCGCGCAGCGCCCCGCTCGGAACGGTGTTCGTGTAGACGGCGAAGGCGTCGTACTTCTTGTTGGGACAGCGGTAGATCATGCCGGCCGCGCCACCCGCGTACAGCGTCTCGCCGCCGTGGTTGCCGTAGGCGCCGGTGTTCGACACGTTGCGGACCTGGAAGGCCGTGAGCGTTCCGTCCGCCTTCGCGCCGAGCTTGACCGTCAGCGTCATCGGATGCCGGGGCGAGGCCGTGGTGAACTCCTCCCCGCGGGTGTACTCGAAGCAGACGGCCCGCCCCGTGTCCAGGGTGGCGAGCGCGACCAGATCCTCCGAGAACACCTCCTGCTTGCCGCCGAAGGCGCCGCCCACGCGCTTGCAGAACACGCGGAGCTGGTCCGGGCGCAGCGCGAACAGGTAGGCGAGTTTGACCTTCGCGATCGACGGCGACTGCGAACTGGTACGGACGTTCAGACGGCCGTCCTCCATCCAGGCGATCGAGCCGTGGGTTTCGAGATGCGCTTGCTGCACGCGCGGTGAGGAGTACGTGCCCTCGTGGATCACGTCGGCGTCGGCGAACCCCGCGTCGACATCGCCGATGTGCGCATGGAGCTCCAGCAGGATGTTGCGCACGGGATCGCGGACGAAGGGGTCGTGCGAGCCGTGCAGCTGCGGCGCCCCCTCGGCCATCGCCTCCTCGGGGTCGAAGACCGCCGGCAGCTCCTCGTACTCGACGGCGACCCGCCGGCAGCCCTCCTCCGCGGCCCCGACCGTGTCGGCCAGGACCGCGACGACCCGCTGGCCGACGAAGCGGACCGTGTCGTCGAGGATGAAGGTGTCGTCCGGATCGACGAGATGGTCGGTGTGGATCGCCGTGGTGAAACGCCTGCGCGGCACGTCCTCCCAGGTGTAGACGCGATGAACGCCGGGAACCGCGAGTGCGGCGCTCTTGTCGATCGAGACGATCCGGGCGTGCGCGTGCGGCGAGTGCAGCACCTTGAGGTGCAGCATGCCGTCGATGCGGGTGTCCATCGTGAACTCGGCGCGGCCGGTGACCACGTCGTCGGCCGCCGGTGTGCCGACACTCGTTCCCACGGCCTTCCCCGGGGCGGCCGTCTCGACACCGCTGACGCCCTTCAGGGCGTCCTCGATCGCCCGGTAGCCGGTGCAGCGGCAGAGATTGCCCTTCAACGCCCGTGGCAGGTCCGCCTTCTGGGCCTCGCTGAACGTCGCCGACGTCATGATCATCCCTGCGGTGCAGAAGCCGCACTGGAATCCCGGCGCGTCGCGGAACTGCCGCTGCACGGGATGCAGATCGCCCGGTGATCCGAGGCCCTCGATCGTCGTCACCTCACGACCGTCCGCGCGGAACGCGGGGGTGATGCAGCTGTGGATCGGGCTGCCGTCCAACCACACCGTGCACGCACCGCAATCGCCCGCGTCGCAGCCCTTCTTGACGCCGTAGTGGCCGAGTGAGCGAAGGAAGGTGCGCAGGCACTGGCCGGGGTCCGGTTCCTCGTCGAAACGTCTGCCGTTCACGATGTAGGTCACGCCGGGCTTCCATCCATGAGTTCGCGACGAATCTCTTCGGCGAAGTGCTGTGTCAGGTGACGGCGGTGATCGGGGGTCCCGTTGGGATCCGCGAACCAGACGTCGGCGGGGACGACGTCGATGCTCTGCCGCAGCGTCCGGGCATCGGGCATGGTGTCGAAGGCGAGGCGCACCGGCCGTGTGGTGCCGGCCGTGATGGTGAGCAGCAGGTCGTTCGTGCCGGGCGTCTGAGTGCCGATGAGGAAGACCGTCGATCGGCCGAGGCGGGTCAGCGTGAAGCGTCGGTGCGTGGTGCGTTTCCTCAGCGCGCGCGCCGGAATGGTGATGCGCCGCAGCACTTCCCCGGGAGTCAGGACGTTCTGGTTGTCGCCGGTCACGAAGTCGAGGGCATCGACGACGCGCGCGGACCCGTCCGGGGCGCACAGTTCGTACGTCGCCTCCAGGGCGACCGTCAGCGTGATCATCGGGCCGGCCGGCAGGGACATGCAGATGTTGCCGCCGACGGTCGCCGAGTTCCACACCTTGAACGAGGCCAGGAACGCGTCGCAGCTCGTCGCGAAAAGGGCGCCCGCGATCCAGTCGTCCGGCGGCACGAAGGCATACAGGTCACGGATGGTGCACGTGGCGCCGATCTCGAGGCCCGTGTCGCTCGGCACGAGGGCATCCCAACGCAACGCCGTCAGGTCGATCAGGCGACGCAGGCCCGGCTGCTCCGTGGAGAACAGCCACGTTCCGCCGGCGAGCCAGGCGTCGCCCTCGCGCCAGTCCACGCCCGGTCGATCCGGCGGGCGGCGGATGACTTCGGTGATGGTGTTGAGATCCACGGGAATCGATCTCCCTTACGACGATCACCGCGCGAGGGACCGCCACCGAACTCGACCGACCGACGGCGCGGCGCCCCCGTCCGCGTCCAGGACGGCACCGGGAGCGGCGCAACCTCGCGCGGCGGGATCGGACGCCGGCCGCCGCTGTCGAACACTGCCGCAGGAAGACCAGGCAGACGCGCGGATTCCCTTCGAGCCTATGCAGAACGGGTCGGCCCCGCCATTTCAGGTGTCGCGGTCGACCTGTGCGGGGCCGTGCGGGAGGCGGTCCGAGGCCGGCTGATGCAGGCTGGCAGCATGGGTGTCCCGGGTGCGGACGCCGGAAGAGCGGGGAACTCCGTGGCCGGAAGCGACGTGGCGCTGTCGGGGTGTGTCGCGCTGGTGACGGGTGCGTCCAGCGGTATCGGGGCTGCCACTGCCCTGGCGCTGGCCCGGGAGGGGGCGGCGGTGGCGCTGGTGGCCCGCAGCGCCGAAAGGCTGGAGGAGCCGGCAGCCACGATCCGGGCCCGTGGCGGCTCGTGCGCCGTCATCAGCGCCGATCTGCGTGACACCGTACGGGCCCGGGAGGCCGTCGAGGAGGTCGCCGAGCGCTTGGGGCGGCTGGACGTGCTGGTGAACAACGCCGGTTACGTCGCGATGGGGGCTGTCGAGGAGGTCGGCGCCGAGGAGGTCGACCGGATGGTCGACCTCAACCTGACGGCTGTCCTGCACCTGTCGCAGGCGGCGTTGCCGCATCTGCTGCGTGCTGCGGCGATCGGCCCGCGTGAGGTCGCCGACCTGGTCAACGTCAGCTCGGCCGCGGGCCGTGTGGTGCGCCGCGGCAACGGCGTGTACTCGGCGACGAAGCACGCGGTGTGCGCGTTCAGCGAGGTCCTGCGCCAGGAGGTGACCCGGCGCGGTGTCCGGGTGGGCGTGATCGAGCCGGGGCTGACCTCGACGCGCATGGCGACCGGTCCCGGACTCGCCGCGGCCCGCGGCATGGCGCAGGAGTCCTGGCTGCGGGCGGAGGACATCGCCCGCTCCATCGTCTTCATGGTCACCCAGCCGCCGCACGCCGCGATCAACGAGATCATGATGCGCCCGACGGCCCAGGAGCACTGAACCCACTGCGCGGCAGCCGGCCGCCCGTCGTGCGGCGCGCCCGGGGGGTTATGGCTCTGTGTCGAGGTCGCCGCGACGTCGTCCTGCAACGAGGTGAGCGGGTTCTGAACGGCGATGACCTCCAGGCCGGCCGCCTGGAGCAGCGGGATCACCTTCGACCAGGAGGAGCCGTCCGCGTAGGCACCGTGGACGAGCGTCACGTGGCGTACCGCGGAACGCCTGCGCGGCGCGGCCTGCGCCAAGGGGCCGGCAGCCAGCGACGCTCCGGCCGCACCGGCACTGAGCGGAGAGAACTGGTCACGGGCAACACCACTGTGATCGTGAAAGTGGACACCTGACACACTGTGCGCCATGACTGAGCACGAACATCATGCCCCGGCGCAGCTCTCCGAGGCGCTGCACCGCAGGTTGGAGCGGATCGAGCGGCTCCTGGAGCCCGAGAAGCCGGAGCGCCCGGCGTGGCGCTCGGTCACTCTCGGTGAGCAGCGTTGGGCGGTCTCGGTGGCCATCCTGGCCGCCGTGGGCCTGCAGCTGGCCCTGCCGACCCGTCTGACCATCCACCCGCATTGGATGCTGCCCGCCCTGGAGCTGGCGCTGCTGGTGGCCCTGGTGGTCCTCAACCCGCACAAGCGCATCGACCAGACGTCGCGGTTGCTGCGCATGCTGAGCCTGGCCCTGGTGGCGGTGATCAGCCTGGCCAACGGCTGGTCGGCGGTGAAGCTGGTGCGCGACCTGATCCACACTTCTGCCGCACCGGGCGCGCTGGCGCTGCTCGGTACCGGCGGCGCGGTCTGGGCGACCAACATCATCGCCTTTTCGCTCTGGTACTGGGAGTGGGACCGAGGCGGCCCGGCGGCCCGCGCCCAGGGGGTGAAGTCGTACCCCGACTTCCTCTTCCCGCAGATGCAGCAGGAGGGCATCGCGGAGCCGGGCTGGGAGCCCTCCTACCCGGACTACTTGTACGTGGCGTTCACCAATGCCTGCGCCTTCAGCCCGACGGACACCATGCCGCTGTCGGTCTGGGCGAAGCTGCTGATGATGACGCAGTCGGCGGTGTCGCTGATCACGGTGGTGCTGGTGGTGGCGAGGGCGGTCGGCATCCTGCAGTAGCGGCCACAGGTACTCGTGCCACCCACCACGGGTACTCGGCGATCAGGCGGCGATCCCGTGGGAGGCGATCACCGATCCGCGCAGACCCCGGTGCTCTGCCAGGGGGTGAACGCGTTGGTCACCGAGGACATCGCCGGACGCAGATCCGGGAAGTGGCGCAGCAGCACGGAGGCCATGGTGTTGTTCTCGACCCAGTCGAGACCGATGGGGGTGTACACCTGGGGGCTGTAGTCCTTGGTGAGGAACCGGTCGCTGTTCAGACGGCGCGAGGCCATCAGGATGAAGATGCGGAAGGCGGTGTCGCTGAACGCGAAGCCCTCGGGGCGGCGTTCGGCGAACATGCCGACCATCAGATCCACGCGCTCGATGTCGCCTTCGTAGATCCGACTCAGCTCCCTGGCCCATGCGGGGTCCGGTGTCAGCGACTCGAAGTCCTTGGCGGGTTTGAGGTGGAGCAGGCGCCGGAACTCGTTGTACCTGGGCACACCGATCTCCCGGATGCGCAGGATGTCGACGGCGCCCAGGTCGACGCGCTTACCGTCGGGTCGCTCGAACTCCTGGAGGAACCTGGGGTAGTTGTGCAGTGTCACCAGCCCCGGGTGGGCCGTGCCGAACGAGTAGAAGAGGTCGGTCAGCGAGTGCTTCGCCAGGAGCTCGTAGGCGTGCGGCCCGGCCAGGTCCCGGAATGTCGCCTCCTGCAGCAGCGTGTCGTCGCCGGCGGAGCGGAAGGTCCAGTCGTCGCGGATCAGCGGGTGCATCCGGTAGACCGCGGTGAACTCCTCGGTGAGCGCGTAGGGGACGCCGAAGTGGTCCGTCCTGCCGCCGACGATCCCGCTGATCACCTCGTTGCCGCTGAGCCGGCCCAGGAGCCGACGCAGCCGCTCGCCCTGGAGGCCGTACCAGTTGGCCCGCAGCGCGGCGACGGTGGTCGGGTGGCTGATGACCGCCGGGGTCCACTCGACCGTGTGGATCTTGGCGATGAGGGCGGCGTTGATCAGCCGGGCTCGTTGGAAGAGCTGTTCGTCCGTCCACCGCGGGTAGTCGTCGCGCAGCCGGTCGCAGATGGCGTTGTGCTCGAGAATGAACAGACGCTGCATCATCGCCAGGCCCAGCCAGAATCCCGGTGTGTTCGCCGGATCCTGTCCCTGGTCGTCGGGGATCGCCGCCCCGTTGAGGGGCTCCCGCAGCTTTCCGCCGTCATGGCTACGCAGCCGCCGCTGCGCCTCCAGACTGTCGCCGTAGAGCTGGGAGGCGTCCCACCAGTGGGTGTCCTGGTTGATGAAGGTGGGAGGGAGGCCGTCGCCCGGCTGCCTGGTCGGGTCCGGGATGGTCCGCGGCACCACCATCGGGCGGACCGGCCATGGATCGTCCTCCAGCAGCTCGATGGTCCACGGATCCTCCATGGTGCCCTGCCCATGGCTGAACCAGTCCCGGATCATGAACTGGATCCAGGTGGCGACCAGCGAGTTGACCGTCGTGGCGGGCACGAACTCGTCGCGGGTGAGCAGCGCGCGGCTCACCTCGCGGGGGCTCGGCGAGAGGATCTGGGGCCTGATCTCCGGAAAGGTCCGTCCGGGCGGCACATTGCGGCCGAAGCGCGAACCGGCCATCCCCATCCGTGGGTTCGCGAAGTCGTTGTAGGTGCCGTCGGCCGAGCGCTCGGTGGTGTCATTGGCCCGGCGTGGCTCGATCCGCGGCAGGTTCGTCGCCGGGAAGCCGGTGGTGTCGAAGAGGTTCTTGCGACGCAGCAGGTTCCGCAGGCCGTACAAGATCGCCAGGCCGAGCGGCCTGGGCAGGCGGTCCCAGCCGATCTTGTGGTCGACGAGAAGCGCCAGCTGCTCGTACGCCCGCAGGAAGAACGCGGGCTCGGGCCGGTCGGTAGAGCCAGTCGTCTGCGGTTTGCCTTGCGGGGTGGGCTGCTTGGCCATCCTGGCCTCCTCGGTTCGATTGGAGCCGCCGGTGCCGGCGCTCCTCGGTCGCCTGGCCGTGGAAGGCCGGGGCGACGGAATGGAGGGCCGCGGCCTCGCCGCCGGCCTCGAAACAGCAACCCGCGGCACCGGCCTTCGGCCAGGCCTGCCGCCCGCGGCCCTCCGCGCTCTCCTGATCCGACGACGGCGGAGTTGAGACTCCGCTGCGCGTCAGGCGAGTTGGGCGCAGCCGAGGATGGGGCCTGCGGCCTCCGCCGCGGTGCGTTCATCGTGACGGCTCCCGCGCGAGGACGGTCAGCGCGACGTTGACGGACGAGGTTGCCGTGGCGATCGCCGCCGACCGGGACGGCAGGTCGCCGTTCTTCCCCGCCCGGACTTTCCGAATGTGCTCACGCCGCGCTCACGGCTGCGCTCCCAGCGGCATCGACAACCCGAGTTCACCATCCTCCGGTGCATGGCGCTACCGGGGAGAGCCGAATGCGTGACATGCGTGACATGGTGCGGGCTGTGCGCTCAGGCCGGGGCGAATCTGTTGATTCGCCAACAATCTTGTTGACATTTTGCGGACTTTGCCGACCGTGGATCAGACTGCTTACGCCAGGTCCGGTACGCAGGGCGCGGGAAGCCGATGGAGACGGTGCGGTGAACACAGCGAATGAATATCCAAATTCCGGGAATTCCGCGGAAGGAGATGCCTTCGACCAGGAAATCCGCCTCGCCGTTGTGCTGAACGGCGGTGTGAGCCTTGCCATCTGGATGAGTGGTGTGACACTGGAGCTGCACCACCTCGCGATGGCGCGCCGCTGGCAGCGGTCGGTCTACGAGCCGTTGCTCGGATTGCTGCAGGCCGATGCGCGAGTGGACGTCATCGCCGGGACATCGGCGGGCGGGATCAACGGCGCTTTCCTGGCCCTCGGTCTCGCACGCAATCGGGACCTCCGTGGCCTGCGGGACCTGTGGCGCGATCACGGCAGCCTGGAGAAGCTGCTGCGCAGTCCACTCGACAAGGACCCGCCGTCCCTCCTGCAGGGGGACGGTTACTTCTTCCCGAGACTCGAGCAGGCCCTCGACGGGATCCTCGACGCCCAGCCCCCCACGTCCGCCGATCAGGGAGCCGCGGACAGCTACGGCCACCCGGTCGAACTCATTCTCACCGGCACCCTGTGGGAGGGCCGGACGACGTCGTTCACCGACGACCTGGGGGTGGGGATCACCGAGGTGGACCACGACGCGACCTTCAGGTTCGCCAAGCCCGTCGCCGGCAGACCCGCCCTCGGCGACCTGGCCGTCGACGGCGATGTCGACGGTGTCGTGAAGAAGCTGGCGAGCGCGGCCCGGTGCACCTCCTCGTTCCCCGGGGCGTTCGAGCCGCACTGGGTCGATGTGGAGGCATCAACCACCGCCGGGGACGGACCGTGGCCGTCATCCGCCGGCGGTGCCAACTTCCGCCAGTCGCAGTACGTCCTCGACGGCGGTGTGCTGCTCAACAAGCCCATCCGCCCGGCGTTGGAGGCGGTGTACCGGCAGCCCGCGGGAATCCAGGTCCGTCGCGTGCTCGCCTACGTCGTGCCCGATCCGGGCGAGACGACGACCCTGCCGGGCAAGAAGAACCGCCCGCAGGCCCGGGATGCCGTGCTCGGCGTGTTCACCCGGCTGCGGTCGACCGACTCGGTGTCGCGTGAACTCGCCGAAATCCGTGGCAACAACGAGGCGGTGCGCCTTCGACGTCGGGTCAGGGACCGTCTCGGGGCAGCCATGACAGGCGCCACCGGGGACCTGTCGAAGCCGGCCTGGAGCGGATACATCGAAGTCCGCATCGACCTTGCCGCCCGGATCATCGCAGGACTCATCGCCGCGGGGCAGCCGGCGCAGCGGGACAGGTGGAGTCGGAGCGAGCTGGTCGACGTGCTGCGAGGGCTGCTGTGGCGGGACCGCGGCCAGGCCGCTTCGTTCATCCCCGCCGGCCCCTTGGACCGAGCCCTGAACCGGGCGGGCAGCGAGTGGGACTGGGGCGTGACCACCGTCGAGCGGCTGGCGGACATGGCCGTCGACGTGCTGAGGCGGGCGGTCCTGCTGGCGCCGATGAATACCGATCAGCGCCGGAAGGTCATCGCTGCCCGGCACAGGCTGAACTCCACACTGGAGGAGATCCAGCAGGAGCGGCGCAGGCTCGACGACTACTGGGCCCACGCGCCCGCGTCGAAGATGCCGAGCCGCAAGGCGAAGCCCGGATCGAAGCCCGGATCAGGGACGGCGACGAACAAGGACGAGCTGGAGACGTGGCTCGACGAGATCCTCAAGGGATGGACGCGCCAGGAAGACCGTCAGTGGCAGTACGAACGGGCCCGTGCGGTGGCCGGGGTGCTGCACGGCTGCGCCTCGGACATCGCTGCCGTCGCCCGGATTCCGTGGCCGGCCGAATCCGACCGCCAGGAGAGCGAACGGCTCAGAGCCCTCCACGACTACCTGTTCGGCCCGGCGAGGGGGCCGGCAAGAGCGGCGCGGGTGCCGTGGCGCGGACTTCCGCCCGAGCACGAGGTGCTGCGGCGGATGCTCCGGCTCGACGTCGTACAGCTCTCCTTCTCCGGCGCCAGCCAGGACGTCGAGCAGGAGGTGGAGCTGGTCCAGTTCTCGGCCAAGGATCCGGATCTGCTGACGGGCAGGCAACTCCACCACTTCGGTGCGTTCTACCGTCCGTCCTGGAGGGTCAACGACTGGCTGCGCGGGCGGATGGACGGCGCGGAGCACATCGTGCGCATGCTGCTCTCGTCCGACCAGCTCAGGCGGTGCGCCGTGGTCACGGCGGACAGCGGGGCCAGCTCGCCCGAACGCGCGGCCGAACTGCTCGACGCCGTCCGCGAATGCGCCCTGTACACCAGGTCGGACGGCGACGATCGCAGCTGGCTGGAGGCCAAGTGGGAGGAACGTGAGGCGCAGTGCAGGACATTCCTGGAAAGCATGGTCACCGTCGTTCACCTGAACACGCCGAGGTGGAGGCGCTGGACGCGGGACTCGAACCGGACCGGACCGCCTGGGGCCGCGGTCGACGCGGCCGGGCTGCAGGCGTGCATCGAGGTGATCACCCAGGCGGCTCAGACCGACATCCTCAGGGAGGACATCGAGGCGCTGGCCATCTCGATCAACGGTGAGCCGAGCAGGGACCGTACCCGCGGCGAAAGCGGCTGGCTGAACCTCTACAACACGCGGAAGAAGGACGCTGCCGGGGGCGTTCTCCCGACCCAGGCCCTGTGGGACCTGTGGGCTGAGACCTATCAGATCGGTGGGGAGCTGATCGCCGGGGACGCGGGTAGCGACACCTTCGCCCGCACGGTCTCCCAGGCAGCATCGGTCGCCGTCAACACCGCGACCGCACCGGAGCCCAACTCGGCGTTCAACCTTCACAAGATCAAGCTGGTCGGCACGCTCCTCGCGGCCTTCCGCGGCTACACCCTGACCGTCTGGGGGATGGTCACCTTCCTGACCCGCCGGAGCGGGTTCGGTGCCAACACGGTGGAACTCGTCATCGCCGCCGGCGGGGTGCTCCTGGCCTGCGCCCTCTTCGTGCCCGGCCTGCCCGCCGCGTTCACGCTCGCCGGAGCCCTCCTGCTGCTGGCCGGGGCCTCCGCATCGGCCCTGCTGGTCAGGTCCGCGCCGCCACCACCGACGAGGCCCGACGGGAAACCCTCGACGAACGATCCCGCGTCACAGTCGCCGGCTGAGGGAGCCCACAGGGTGGGACGGCGCCTCGCGGGCGTCGTCGTGCTCCTCGCCGCCGTCCTCGCCTACCTGATCTGGGAATGGGTGGCGCACCACTCGCACGAGTCCGCGCTGAGCGTGCTGATCAGGATCGGCGTGGGAGCGCTCGTCGTCCTGGTTGGCTGGTGGGTGGCCGGAGCCCAGCGCCGCCCATCGGAACCGGACTCGGAGACCGGAACAGCCCGAGCCGGACGCCGCGATCGAAAGCGGTGAACGGCCGGAGCACGGGACCAACGGTTCCACCAAGGCGTGGGGCCTGATCGACTGGTCGGGGAGCACGAGGCACCGGGCGCTCGAAGGCGTGTTGGCCGTCGCCCGGTGCCTCGTGCGTGTGCGCCGTTCGGGTGTCAGTTCGTGGGTGCGCCGCGGCCGCGACGGCGCAGGCGAAGGCAGAGCCCCGCGGCGCCGGCCAGCACGGCGGCGCCGACCGCCGGCAGCTGCCATGACGTCGCGGACGACTGATCGGCGGAGGCCGACGAGGACGTCGGACCCTGCGTCCCCGGCCGTGCTTCGGGCAGGACCTGGGGCGGTGTCGGGGCCGGTGCCCCGGCTGCTGTCCCCGTGCCGTCGAACAGCCCGAACCCTCCGGCGAGCCCGTTCCGGTCGTAACCGGATCCGGGGAGCTTGTCCGCGTACCGGCCGGTCACCAGCTTCTGGTAGGCGGCCAGCGGGAGGCTGTGCCTGCCGCCGAGGCCCGTGGTGGCCTCGCTGTTGAGCGGCTCGACGTCGCCGCTCGCGGTGAGCCGGTACCAGGCGTGGATCTGCGGCTCGGTGAAGGTGCGGGCGTCGGCGGTGGTGCGTTCGGCGAGCTTGAGCTCGTTGTCGCCGTCCTGGATGCCCGCCAGCCCCCAGCTGCGGCCCTTGTCCGGCGGGGCGAGCAGTACGGTGGCCTGGTGACCGTCGGCCGCGCTCACCCGCGAGGCGAGGTAGGACAGCCTGAGCGCGTTCTGCGGTGTCGGCTGGGCCTTGCCGGCCACGAAGTCCACCGACAGCTCGTACATCGGGACCGGGTCCCTGAACTGGAACGACGGCGGCGCGGCGACTGCGTTGGGGGTGTTCGGCCGGCTGCCCGCACCGCCGCCGTCGGCGCCGGTCCCGGCTCCGGGCGCGGTCGCCGTCCTCGCGGCGCCGAGGAAGCGGGAGACGGTGTCGTGGGTCTGCCCGGAGCGCAGTACCTGCTGAGCGGCGCCGTAGTCGGGGACGTCGGCCCCGCTGTCGGCCCGGGCTGTCGTGGTGGCGGCTCCGACGCTCACGAGTGCGGCGGCGGTGAGCGCAACCGCCTTCAGGGTCCTCATGGTTGGTTGTCTCCTCACGCGTGGATGCCGACCCGCGAGTGGGTCCACTGGAACGAGCCGTTGCTGGCGTAGGTGTTGAAGTTCCACCAGGTGTACGTCTGGGTGCTGGGCCACGGATCGCCCACCGCGATCATGTTGCTGGTGCTGTCGTAGCCGTAGATGACGTTCATGTGCCCGCCGCCCGAGGTCCAGCCGATGCGCACCGCGAACGGACGCCCGTTGGCTATCTCGTTGGTGACCTCGCTGAACGAGGCGTTGCGGTTCAGGTCGTAGCCGCTGTTGCGGAAGCCCATGGCGGACAGGCCGTTGGCCATGTCGTCGAGCGTGGCGGGCCGGTCGTTGCAGTCCAGCCAGCGGCCCTGCTGGGCGAGGCGGCAGAAGTCGTACTGGTTGTACTGGTTGTAACCCCAGTAGGTGGCGACCGTCAGGCCGGAGGCGTCCCAGCACCACTCGTCCTGGACCTGCTTCTGCATGGTGATGTCGAGTGCCGTCCAGCTGGTGGGCCGGGTCGAGCTGCACAGCGGCAGGTTCCCGGTGTCCTCGCTGATGAAGGCGTCGGCGATGTAGTAGGCGCCGGACCAGATCCAGCGGTTGTCGTTCTCGACGGTGTCCCCCGTGGTCCGGCAGATCATCGGGATGCGGTCGCCCGGCGCGGCCTGGCCGGAGACCCGAGCCGAGAGGGAGGCCAGCACACGCTCGTTGACGGTGCTGTAGTTCCCCTGCCCTCCGATGACGGTTCCCTTGACCAGACCTGCCTGGGCCACGGCACCGATGCCCAGCGCGGCCGCGGCGGCCAGCACGGTGGCGATGGCCGTCACGGCCGCCCGACGTGATTTCCTGCGGTGTCTGCTCATGCGTCAGATCTCACTCCCCGTTAGGTGAAGCCGAATGCGGGGGAGTCTGGCAGAGCCACGTCAAAACCGGAACGGAGAAGTCCGGGCCGAGTTGCGGCTACGCGCATAGACGGCGCACATCGAGCGTCAACAGGCAGTGGTCGAAGGTGACTTGTCGTTCTGCGGCTTCAGTGGTCTAGTCCACTGTTATCTCATTGTTATGTGCCGTGGGCATATTTCAGACTGTGAAATTTCACAGGGTGAGTGCAATGTTACTTATGATGACGATTTCAGAAGGGGAGATTCGAGAACCCGAAGAAAACCTTATGCGGGGCGGGGTCGTCCTCGCCCGGTGCGGCCCTGGCCCCAATGCCGTGCGTCCGGGTGGCCTACTTGGTTTCGACTCGTCCGATCGGGTCGGGCGGGTTCCCAGCGCCTCGCGGGCGGTCTGCCAGGCCGTGTCGCCGAGGTGGAGCCGGCTGCGGAGGTAGGCGGCGGCCTGGAGGACGGATACGGAGAGGCCTGCTCGCCGGTGTCGGTTCGGGAGACCAGCAGGGGGCACCCGGCGTCGACCGAGGGGACGCATGGTTCTCCCGGTCGGGCCGAGTGCGGATTTCGGCGCGGTGCGGTCAGACGGTGGTTTCGCGCAGTGCGCTGCGCGACACCGGGATCAGTAGGTCGACCAAGCGCTCCACGACGTCGCGCAGCAGGTCGTCGACGGTCAGCATGCCGACCGGGCGGCCGTCGTCGAGGACGGGGAGGCGCCGGACGCCGGCGTTGCGGAAGGTGCGGTACGCGGTGTCGAGGTCGTCGCCGGCGTCCACGGTGGTGACCGGGGTGGTCATGAGGTCCCCGACCGGCTGGGCGGGGCGGGGACCGTGCGCGAGCCCGCGAACGGTGAGGTCGCGGTCCGTCAGGATGCCCCGCAGTCGGCCGTGGTCGGTGACGAGCACGCAGCCGACCGCCTCCTGCTCCATGACCTGCGCGGCCTGGAAGGCCGTCGTGGTGGGTCCCACGGTGACCGGCGGTGTGGTCATCAGGTCTCCGGCCTTCATGACGCGCCCGCCCTTCGGATGCCGTTCAACGAGACCCTGACGTCCGGCGGGCGGTCGAGCGTGTTCTTCACCGTGCAATGGCGGACGACCGCGAGCAGACCCGCCTCCCGTTCGGGCGGCAGGCCGGGGGCGGTGACCTCGATGGACACCGAGGCGATCCGGGCCGGGCGGTCCTGGGCCATGGTGTAGTCGGCGGAGACGTGGAGGCCGTCGCGGCTGAGGCCGTGCCGGTCGAGGTAGCCGCCGGCGTAGTGGGCGGTGCAGGAGGCCAGGGCGGAGGCGCACAGCTCGACCGGGGTCGGCGCCGCGTCCGCGCCACCCGCGTCGGTGGGCTGGTCGACGGCCAGGCTGTGCGAGCGGACGCCGATGGCGTACAGGTCGCCCGCCACCGGGTCGACCTCGATCCGCCCGGGTCGCGCGGTCCGGGGGCGGTCGACCGCGGCGGCCTGGCGGAGCAGCATCCCGGCCAGCTGCCGGGCCTCGGCCGGGGTGAGCGAGACCCAGACCTGGTCCGTGTCGTACGGTTCGCAGAGCGTGTCGAGGACGACGCGGCCGCTGTCCGGCAGGACCTCCGGGGTGAAGCGGGAGACCGCGAGGGTCCGCCCGCAGGCAGTGTGCATCAGCTGCTGAGTGGTGGTGCGGGGCTCGTCGGTCAGCACGGCGCTGCCTCCGGATGTTCCGGGCCCGGCAGGATCACCAGGCTTCCAGTACCCAGCAGACCGCCGCCGGGCGTGCCGGCGGCAGGGCCGATCGGCCCTCCACTGGGCCCCATCGGCCGGGCCGGCGGGGGCGGTCCGGGGTGGGGCCGGGGCCCGGCCGGCCACTGAACCCTCGGAACCCGATGCTGCTCGGAGCCCTCGGAGCCCTCGGAGCCCTCGGAGCCCTCGGAGCCCTCGGAGCCCTCGGAGCCCTCGGAGCCCTCGGAGCCCTCGGAGCCCTCGGAACCCGAGGCCGCTCGGCCGGTGGGCCCAGGGCCGTTGGGCCCTCGCCAGGCACCGCCGACGCGGCGGATGCTCGAATCACCGGCGCTCCCCGCCGGGAGCAGGGAGTGAACCACCATGACCGCCACCGAAACCGCCCTCTCCACCGCCGATCTGCAGCTGCTGGCCGAGGCCGGAGGCCTCGCGCCCTCGCTGCACAACAGCCAGCCCTGGCACTTCCGCGCCACCCCCGACCTGCTCGGCCTGGAGGTCCACGCCGACCTGACCCGCGCCGTCCCGGCCGCCGACCCCGACGGACGGGCACTGCACATCTCGATCGGCGCCGCCCTGTTCAATCTGCGGGTGGCCGCCGCGCACCTCGGCCGCGAGGCCGCCGTCCGGCTGTTCCCCGCAGGGGAGGGCACCCAGCCGCGAGCCGTGCTCGACCTCTCCGCACCGGCCCGTACGTCGCGGCCCTTCGGTGCCGACCTCTATCCGGCCCTCACCCAACGCCACTCCAGCCGCCACCCGTTCGCCAACCGGGACGTCCCCGAGGCGCTCGTCGGCGACCTCATCGCGGCCGCCCGGGAGGAGGACGTCACCCTCACCCTGCTGGAGGAGCACGGGGTGCGCCGGGTGCTGGCACTGACCTCCGAGGCCGAGGCCCGGATCGCCGCCGACGTCACCCGCGAGGCCGAGACCCGCCGCTGGCTGCGCCTCGAACCCTCCTGCGACGGCATCCCGCTCGCCGCCCTCGGCTCGCACGACCGCGACGCCCGCGTCCCGATGCGCGGCTTCGCCGGCCACCCGCCGCGCCACACCACTCCGGCCGCACGCTTCGAGGCCCTGCCCCAACTCGCCACCCTCACCACCCACTTCGACCGCCAGGCCGACTGGCTGCGCACCGGTCAGGCGATGGAACGGGTCTGGCTGCTCGCGACCGTCCACGGCCTGCGGGCCTCCGTCCTGCACCAGGCCGTCGAGATCCCCGACACCCGCTGGCGCCTGCGCGACCCCGTCGACGGACCGGCCCACGTTCAGCTGGTGCTGCGGCTCGGCTACGGCCCGCCCGGTGCCGCCAGCCCGCGCCGCCGGGTGGAGGACGTCCTCGACCCGCCGACGGCGGCGGGGTAGCGGCAGCTCCGTCGGGGTCCGCTCCGTCGGGCGTCGCTCGGGAAGGCCGGTGCCCTCCATGCCGGGATCTGCCAGGATCCCGGCATGGAGGTTCGTCGCCGCCTCCCGGTCAGTCCGACCCGGAGGCGAGGGTGCGTGACATCCCGTCGAGCGCCAGTTGCATCGCCTGCCACGGGCGGCCGCTGTGGAAGGGGCGGCCCGCGCGGAACCGCACGGGGAGGTAGACGCCGAGGGCCTTCTTGCCGAAGCGCCACACGGGCGAGGTGCCGACGCGGTAGCGGTCGCCCGCGTCGGCCGCGACGCGCACCGGGCAGGTGGGGTCGCCGGTCTCCTCCAGCGGTACCTGGGCGAAGGTCGCCTTGTCGAGCATCTCCATGACGCACATGCTGATCGGCTCGAAGGGGCGCGGCTGCGCCAGCAGCGTCGGGTCGATCACCGTGGTGATGTGCTCGGCCACCGCGTGGGCCTGGAGGAAGGCGAGGAAGGCCTGCTTGACCGGGAAGTCGCCAGCGTCGCCGGGGGCGTAGACCTGCGGGTGGCCGTGGACCTGCCGGGTGATGGAGAGGGTCTGCAGGAAGCCCCGGTCGTCGCGGGGCAGGCCGTGGTAGTCCACGGCGGCGGCGTACGGCGGGAAGGCGACGAGCAGGTCGTAGGGGTGGACGGAGCCGTCGGCGTAGCGGACCTCGTCGTGGCCGACCTTCTCCACCACGGCCGAGGTGTGCCCCTCGATGCCCCGGGCGGCGAACTCCCGCTCCACGACCTGGTGCAGCCTCGGCCCGAAGGCCTGGACGTAGCCGGACTCGTAGGTGCTCCAGGTCAGGTGGACGGACGGGCGCAGCCGCGCTCGGCGCAGCCAGGTGTCGAGCATGAACGCGATCTCGTACAGCGGCCCGGCGCACTTGTTGCCCGGTGGGACGAGGAACAGCACCCGGCGGTGCTGCCCGGCCCCGGCGGCCTCCTTGAGTTCCTGGAACCGCCGTCCGAGCGAGTGCATCTGGCGCGGGGTCCACACCGTCCGGGCGTGTTCGGCCAGGCCGGGCACCTCCTGCGGGCGCATCGCGGCGCCGGTGGCGAGGACGAGGAAGTCGCCGCGCAGCCGGGTGCCGTCGACGAGTTCCACCGCCAGGGCGTCCGGATCGACCTCGGCCACCGTGCCCTGGTGGAAGGCGATGTGGCGCCGGAACAACGGCCGGCGCAGGGGAATGTGGAGCGGGTCCTCGGCACCGCCGAACGGCAGGTAGATGGTGTTGGGCTTGAACAGGAAGTCCTCCCGGTCGGCGGCGAGCGACAGCCGGACGCCGTCGCCGAGCAGGTGGCGCAGCCCGAAGGCCGTCTCCAGCCCGGCGAAGCCGCCGCCGACCACGAGGACGTGCGGTTCCGCGTTCATCGTGGGGATTCCTCCCCCAGGCCGGAGTCGAGGACCGGCGGGCCGTCGGGGCGGATGATCCGGCCGCTGATCCCGGTGGGCCGGATGCGCATCCAGGTGTCCCGGGTGCCGCCCGCCCAGGGGTGGGGGTCGGCGTGCCGCTCGAACCAGTGCACGAGTTCCTGGTCGGAGACGACCGAGACCGTGCCGTTCACCAGCACGCTCCAGCCGGTGGCGAACACCTCGTCCAACTGGTCGACCTCGAAGGCGACTTCGCTGCCATCGGTGCGGGCGAGGGTGCCGTCCTCGGCGGTGCGGTAGAGGATGGTGGCGTCCAGCACCCGGTAGTTGACGGGCAGCGCCACCAAGCCGCGCGGCGCCGTCAGGATCACCCGGCCGACGCCACCGGAGCTGAGCCTGGTCCAGCAGGCCGCCGGGTCCAACTCCTCGAGCCTCACCCGGGAGTTGGCGAGGGCCTGGCCGGACGGCACCTCGCGTCCGCCGCCGAGCAGGTCGGTGACGGTGGTGTCGAGCGCGTCGGCGAGCCGGGTGAGGGTGGTGGCGCCGACCGGGACGGGGTGGGTCTCCAGGTATGCGACGAATCCGGCGTCCAGGCCGCCGCGCTCGGCCACCAGTTCGCGGGTGAGGCCGAGCCGGGTACGGCGGTGGGCCACCCGGCGGCCGAGGTCGCCGGGGCCGGACGTCGTGACGCGTTCGTGGACGGTCTTCATGACGACCTCCGTGGTCAGACCGGGGCGCCGTTCCGGACGATCACCAGCGGCACGGTGCAGCGGTGCACCAGGGCGCGGCCGGTGGAGCCGAACAGCAGGCCGCGGAAGCCGCCCAGGCCCCGGCTGCCGATGACCAGGCAGCGGGCGCGGGTGGCCACGGTGGCCAGCATCGGGGCGGGGGAGCCGGTGAGCACCTCGCGCCGGACCCGGACGTCCGGGTACTTCTCCCGAAGGCCGGCCAGCGCCTCGGACAGGTCCGTCAGGGACTCCTCGATCAACTCGGGCCGGCCCGCCTCGGCCGGGCGCCGGACCTCCACGGCCAGCACGTCGGTGCCGCCGATCGCGGCCTCCTCGAAGGCGAAGCCGATCGCGGCCCGGGACGCCGGCGAGCCGTCCACCCCGACCACGACCGGCCCCGGGCCGGAGACGCCGTCGGCGGGTTCGGGGACGAGGGCGAGCGGGCAGTCCAGGTGGCCGGCCAGCGAGGCGCCCTTGGAGCCGGTCGGCAGGGCGGAGTGCGCCTCGCTCAACCGGCGGACGCCGAGCACGAGTTGCGCGGCCTCGTCGGCGGCCTCGCGCAGCACGCGCACCGGCCGGCCCTCGGCCAGCTCGGACGTGATCTCCAGCCCCGGGTGCCGCTCGTCGGCCAGCATCCGGGCGGTGTCCAGCACCGCCTCCCCGGCGGCCCGCAGGCCGATCGCCCAAGGGTGGTCCGCCACGTCGGTGCCCCGGTCGACCGGCCACTCCTGCGCGTGCAACAGCCGCAGCGGCAGATGGCGCCCGGCCGCTTCGTCCGCGGCCCAGCGCACGGCCCAGTGGCTCGCTTCGGAGCGGTCGACGCCCACGATCACGGGGCGGCGGGTTTCGAAGCCGTTCATCGCAGACTCCTTCGTCGGCCCCGGCCGGCGCCGTCACCGACTCTGTGCGGAGCCTTGACCACCTTCATCGTCGGCCGCCGACGAGCGGGCGTGGCAGGGCCGATCGGGCCGGGCCGGCGGGCCGGTGGGCCCAGCCTTTCAGCCCGCGATCTCCTGGGCCGCGCGGCAGTCCGCCGCGTCCGGCCCGGAACGGGGGCCAGGCCTGAGGGGCGGGGCGGCGCCGTCAGCTCGCCGCCTCGGCCGAGGCCACCGAGTGCTTCACGGCGGCGAAGCTGTCCGGGGTGACGGAGATGGAGTCGATCCCGGCCTGGACCAGGAAGCGGGTGAAGTCCGGGTCGTTGCTGGGGCGTTGGCCGCAGAGGCCGACGTGGCGGTCGGCCGCGTGGGCGGTCGCGATCAGGGATTCGATGCTGCGGGTGACGGCCGGGTCGCGCTCGTCGAAGAGGTGGGCGAGCAGACCCGAGTCGCGGTCGACGCCCAGGGTGAGCTGGGTGAGGTCGTTGCTGCCGATCGAGAAGCCGTCGAAGCGTTCGGCGAACTGCTCGGCGAGCAGGATGTTCGCCGGGATCTCCGCCATGACGTACACCCGCAGGCCGTTCGTGCCTCGGGCGAGCCCGTTGTCGGCCATCACGGCGAGGACCCGGTCGGCCTCCTGCGGGGTGCGGCAGAACGGGATCATCACCACGACGTTGGTCAGCCCGAGTTCGTCCCGGGCCCGGCGCAGCGCCTGGCACTCCAGGGCGAAGCCCTCTCGGTAGCCGGGGTCGTAGTAGCGGCTCGCGCCGCGCCAGCCGATCATCGGGTTGGCCTCGGTCGGTTCGAAGGGCGCGCCGCCGACCAGTCGGGCGTACTCGTTGGTCTTGAAGTCGCTGGTGCGCACCACCACCGGGTCCGGCCAGCGGGAGGCGGCGATCCGGGCCACGCCGTGGGCGAGCCCGTCGACGAAGTAGTCGGTGCGGTCCGGGTAGCCGTACGTCAGCTCGTCGGCCAGCCGCCGGTCCTCGGCGGACAGCCGCTCGGGGTGGACCAGCGCCATCGGGTGGACGCGGACCTGGTGGGCGACCACGAACTCGGTGCGGGCCAGGCCCACGCCGTCCGCCGGCAGGCGCCACCAGCGGAAGGCGGCGCCGGGGTCGGCCAGGTTGAGCATCACCTTGGTCCGGGTGGCCGGGAGCGAGCCGAGGTCGGTCTCGGTCGCCTCGTAGGCGACCCGGCCCGCGTACACGTGGCCCTCGGCGCCCTCGGCGCAGGAGACCGTGACCTCCCGCCCGTCGGTGAGCACGCCGGTCGCCGAGCCGGCGCCGACCACCGCCGGTACGCCCAGCTCCCGGCTGACGATCGCGGCGTGCGAGGTGCGCCCGCCGTGATCGGTGACGATCGCGGCCGCCCGCTTCATCAGCGGCTCCCAGTCCGGGTCGGTGATCTCCGTGACCAGGACGGCGCCCTGCGGGAAGCGCTCCAGCCCGACCGGCTCGGCCAGCGCGCACACCGGTCCGGCGCCGACGGCCTCGCCCACCGCGATGCCGTCCACCAGCCGCTCGCCCGTACCGGTCAGCCGGAAGCGGTGCAGTACCTCGCCGTGCCGGCGGGACTGTACGGTCTCCGGGCGCGCCTGGACGAGGAACAGCTGCCCGCTGATGCCGTCCTTGGCCCACTCCAGGTCCATCGGGCAGCCGTAGTGCTCCTCGACGGCCACCGCCCACTCGGCGAGGGTGCGGATGTCGCCCTGGCCGAGTACCGCGCGGATCCGCTCGTCCTCGTCGGTGTCGACCGTCGCGGTCGAGCCGTCCTCGCCGTACACGGCCTTGCGGCGCTTCGCGCCCAGCTGCACCTGGACCACCGGGTCGAGGTGGTGGTCCTTGAGCACCGGTTTGAACACCGTGTACTCGTCCGGGTCCACCTGACCGCTCACCACCGTCTCGCCCAGCCCCCAGGCGGCGCTGATGACCACCACCCCCGGGAAGCCGGTCTCGGTGTCCAGGGTGAACGCCACGCCCGCGCCCGCGAGATCGGAGCGCACCATCAGCTGCACCCCGACCGACAGGGCCAGGGAGAGGTGGTCGAAGCCCATCCGCTCCCGGTAGTCGATCGCCCGGTCGGTGAACAGCGAGGCGTAGCAGCGGCGGCAGGCGTCCAGCAGGGCGTCGGCGCCCCGGACGTTGAGGAAGGTCTCCTGCTGGCCGGCGAAGCTCGCCTCCGGCAGGTCCTCGGCGGTGGCGCTGCTGCGCACCGCGACGTCCGGGTCCTCGCGCCCGGCTTCGTGGGCGAGCTGCCCGTACGCCGCGAGGACGTCCCGGGCGAGCGGGGCGGGCAGTGCGGTGGCCAGGACGGCGGAGCGGATCGCGGCGCCGACCTCGGGCAGCGGGACGCCCCCGTGCAGCCGCTCGACCTGCTCGGCGATCCGCTCGCGCAGGCCGCCGGTGTCGAGCAGTTCGCGGTAGGCGTCGGCGGTGGTGGCGAAGCCGTCCGGCACTCGCACCCCGGCGGGGCCGAGGCCGTTGATCAGCTCGCCGAGCGAGGCGTTCTTGCCGCCGACCAGGCCGACGTCCTCCCGGCCGAGGTCGCGGAAGCGGATGACACGGCGCATGGCTGCCTCCAGACACGTCGAGGGCTCTGTCCCCTACCACCTTCCGTGGGTGGTGGGCGGCGCTTCGAGAGGCGTGCGCCCTCGGCGACCGGACCGGTCGGCCGCCGGATCGGGGCCGTTCGGCCCAGGGCGCCGCGGGCTTGGCCGGGGCGGCGGCGCTCAGCGCGTCCGGTGGCCGTGCTCGGCGGAGATCCGGTGGGCGTGCTCGGCCGAGATCCGGTGGGCGTGCGCGACCATCTCGGCGGCCGCGTGCTCGCCGACGCCGAGGGCGTGGGTGAGCCGGTGGACGCTCCAGCCGTGCCGGGCGAGCAGGGCCGGGAGCGGATGGTGCGGACTCCGCGGAGCCGGCAGGGTCGCGGGAGTCGGCGGTGCGGGCGCGGTCGCGAGCGCGGGCCCTGGCGTGCGGTGGCGGACGACCGCCCGGCGCGGTTCGTCGGCGCCCCAGGCCAGGAACGGGACGACCTCCGGCACCGCGTGGGCGAAGATGCAGACGATGAACTTGCGGATGTTGTCGTAGGTGCGCCGCCCCGCCTCGACGGCCGCGATGATGGTGGCGAAGTTGTCGTCGCGGCGAGCGCCAGGGTGATCGTCGGAAGCAGGCCCTCGGGCACGTTGGCGACGAGCAGGCCGATGGCGAAGGCCACCGACGCCGTCAGCGAGAGACCGGCGGCCAGGCCCATCGGCAGGAACGCGAGCCCGACTCCGACCGCGATCACCGCGATCAGCCGGGCGACCCGTTTGACCTGCTGTTCCAGCGGGCTCTCCTCGCGTCGGGTGCGCTGGCTGAGCGCGTTGAGCGCGATCACCGCGAGGATCGCGCCCGTGAGGTTCGGCGCACCGCTGACGGCCGCCAGCGCGGCGGCGAAGGCCAGCAGCAGGGCGAGGGGGCGGCTGAACTGGCGCGCCAGTTCCCGCGGCCAGCGGCGGCCCTCGCGGCGGACGAGCGCGTTGGGCCCGTACACGGTCAGGCGGCGGGCGGCCTCGCGCTCGCTGAGGCCGTCGGGCGGGGTCCGCAGGTCGCGGAAGAGCAGGCCGAGCGGCTCGCGGGCTTCCAGGGCCGGGGCGTCGGCCGGGGGCGGGGCGGTGCGGAGAGCGGCCGCTACGTCGTCAGCCACGGCCAGCCCCGTTCGTCATCGGGGGGTGCGGGCCCGGTGGATGTCAGCACGTCCGCCCGGACGTCGGGCGTCGGCCGTCATGGCAGTGGCAGCCGCAGCGGGCTGCGGGCGTCCTCCACTGCGGCCAGCAGCGCGAGGTGGTCCCGGTACTCGGCCCGGTCGATCAGACCGGTCAGCAGAGCGGCCGTGGTGAGCCGCTCGGCTTCCTCCCAGGTGACCGTCGGCCGCGGCTCCGGGCACTCGGCGCGGTCGGCGTGGGCCGACCTGTGGTGCCGGGCGGCGATCCGCCCGAGGGTCCTGAACAGTGCTGCCATCATGGCCGCCACCTCCTGTCGGATTCCCCGATGACCAGCCTTCCGAGTGGCTGCTCTTCGGGGCAGTGGCTGAACGCCCCCGGCGGTGGGGCCGGTCGGACCCGTGGGTCGGGTCCGACCGGGTCCGACCCCAACGTCCGGGAACGCCGGACGATCAGGTCGAGAGCGGTTCCCGTTGCCTTCGCCGGATAGGTGTGGCGGCCCGTCCGTTGGTGGGTGGAGGATGTTCCCGCGCGCGGTCAGACCAGCCCCGCGCCCCAGGCACGGGCGCGGTCGAGTTCGCCGGCCCGCAGCGGGCCGTCGTTGCCCTCCACGATGAAGCCCTCGGGTTCGGCGACCACGTCGTAGTGGTGGCCGGAGAGCCGACGGGCGATGCCGTTGGCGGCCCCGCCGGCCCGGGGCATGTCGACCCGGGTGTCGAACGCGGCGGCGTACGTGCCGGGTTCGGTCGGCGGCAGGTCGTGGAACCAGGCCCGCAGCCCCGGCCCCTCGGCGGTCTCCCGCGCCTCGGCCGCGGCCGCCGCACGGTCCTGCTTGTGCGCCTCGGCGGTGACGGCCATCCGGCGGCTGAGCCCGGAGGACATGCCGTGCATGTGGGTCGGGCCGCCGACCACCAACAGGTCCGCGGACCGGGTGGTCTTCGCATCGGCCTCGGCCACCGGGAGGCAGTCCACGGCCGCCGCGGGGTCGGCCTGGTGGATGCCCTGGGCGATCGCCTCGGCGATCTCGCGGGTGTTGCCGTACATGCTCTCGTACACGATCACGGTGTGCATGGTCTCCCTCTTTCGCTCTGTCCGGCGTCGCTCCGCAACTCCCGTGCGGAGGGGGGCGGTTCGGTCCGGACCCGGTCGACTACGGGTGGGTGGGAACGGTGATGACCGGGCAGTTGGCACGGTGCAGCAGGCCGTGGGGGACGGAGCCGAGGCGCATGCCGGTGAAGCCGCCACTGCCGCGGCGGCCGACGACCACCGCGAGGGCGTGCTCCGAGGCGATGCCGAGTTCCTCCACCGGGTGGCCGTGCACCAGCTCGTGGGTCACCGTCACATCGGGGTAGCGGTCGTGCCGGCCGGCGGTGCACTCGAAGAGCAGCCGTCGCAGGAGCTGGACGGTGGCCGGTTCGTCGAGGTGGCCCACCGGCGGGCGGTGCCAGACCCACAGGACGCGCAGGGCGGCCCGACGCTCGGCGGCGAGGTCGAAGGCGAAGTCGACGGCGGCCTCCGAGGAGGGGCTGCCGTCCACGCCGAGCACGACGTACGGCGGGTCCTGGGTGGTGTGCTCGGGGTCGCGGACCACGGCCACCGGGCAGTGCGCCTGGGCGCTCACCGGCACGGCCACCGAGTAGGCGCTCAGTGTCTCGGCAACTCGGCCGAGTCGACGGGAGCCGAGTACGACGAGCGCGGCCCGACGGGATTCCCGACACAGGGCCGGGGCCGGGAGGTCCTCGGCGATGTCCGTGGTCAGCGCGAGGGCCGGATGCCGGTCCCACACCACGGCGGAGGCTCGGTCGATGGCCTGTTCGGCGCGCTCGACCAGGGCCTTGTGGTAGCCGGCCTGGTCGAGGGGGCGGAACTCGCGGAACAACGACGGGACGGCGTGCACCAGCCGCAGCGGCAGGCCGCGCCGGGCGGCCTCGTCGGCGGCCCAGGCGGCGGCCATGCTGCCGGTGTCGCGCGCGTCGACGCCGAGGACGACGGAACGGACCCCGTCGTAGGGGCGTACGGATGTCATGGTTCCTCCTCGGGAACGCGGACCGGGCGCTGTTGGGGCCGTGCGGCGGCGAGCTGACGGGCGGCCTCGGCGGCGGTCAGCCCGGGCGCGCGGGCGCGGAGGGAGACGATCACGGCCGCGGTCCGTCAGTCAGCGAAGAGGTGCGGGTGGGGCGGGACCGTCGCGTCCTCGTGCCGGTAGTGGTGGATCCGGGTGTCCGGACCGGGGAAGTACTCGGTCACCCGGTCGTCGTCGGACCAGCGCACGTCGTACGGCGGGCTGCCGTCCGGGTGGTGCAGGCCGACGATCTCGCCGTCCCTGCGGGCCGCGCCGGGCCGGGTGGCCTGGACGATGATGCGGTCTCCCACGGCGGCTTTCATGCCGTCCTCCCAGGTTCGGTACCGGGCCGGGGTGCGCCCCGGTCGTCCGTACTCCCATGGCACCACCGATGGGGAGGTTCGGCAGGGGCCGGTCGGTCCTCGACACCGGGCCCGCCGACCCAAGCTCCGCCGACCCAAGCTCCGCCGACCCAAGCTCCGCCGACCCGGGCACCGGGCGCCCGTCGGGCGGTGGTCCCCGTCCGAGGAGACCGGGTCGGGACGAGTGACCCGGCGCGGATGGCCCCTCGGGGCCCGGCACCGGGGCCGTCAGGCCCTCGGGGGACCGGGGGAGCGCTCGGAAGACTGATGTGCGGGAGTACCTGCCACCCGGTACGGAGGAGGCGCGACATGTCCGCCACAGCCACCACGCCAAGGCGCCCGTCCACGCACACGTCCCTGCGCCGGCACGTCCGCCGCGCCGTCGGCCGGGACCACAGCCCGCTCTGCCGCCCGCTCGACCGGGCGTACAGCCGTCTGGTGGCCGGGCTGGCGCTCGCGACGCTGGCCGCGCTGGTGGTGGCCGCGGTCGCGGCCCTGCTCGTGCACCGCGCGGAGACCCGCACCGCCCAGCAGACCGCGCGGCACCGGCACACCGTCACCGCCGTCACCACGGGCCCGCCGGTGTCGGTCAACCCGCGTGCGGGTGGCGTCCGGGAGTACGCCCCGGCCCGCTGGACGTACCCCGTCGGGCCCGGCACAGGGAGCGTGCCCGTGCCGGAGGGCACCCTCACCGGGACGGCCGTCCGGGTCGGACTGAACGACGCCGGAAGCCCCGTCGGTGCGCCCAGGTCGGCCGATCTGATCCTCACCGACGCCGTGCTCGTCGGCTTGGGCGCGGTGACCGTGCTCGGTTTCGGCGCGGAGGGCGTCTTCGCGCTGCGCCGCCGCGCGCTGGAGCGACGGGCGGAGGAGGGCTGGGAGGCCGCCTGGGAGCAGGTGGAGCCACGCTGGTCCGGGCGGCGGTAGCGCAGGTGAGGCGTCGCCCCCGACCTCAGTGCTCGCCGAGGAAGATCTCGCGGACCTCGCGGGCGGCGTAGTAGACGAGCACGTAGCCGGCGGCGGGGTCGGCCCACCACCAGCCGAGGGTGCTGTTGAGGACCAGGCCGAGCAGGACCGCTGCGGCGAGCAGTCCGTCGATGAGGGTGACCCGGCCCTCGGTCCTGAGGACGGGGTTGTCCAGGGCGGCGCCGGTGCGGGCCTTGCCGTAGGCGAGGGCGAACATCACGGCGGCGGTGACGGCGGTCCAGGCGATGCCGAGCGGGGAGTGGTGCGGGTGGAAGCCGCTGACCAGGACGATCGTGGACTGCGCGAGCAGGTAGAGGCCGAGCAGCGCGAAACCGGTCCCGATCAGCTTCAGTGCCCGCTTCTGTCGGTCCTCGCCGGTGCCGGACAGCTCCCAGATCACGACGGTGGAGGCGCCGATCTCGATCAGGGAGTCCAGGCCGAAACCGGCCAGCGCGACCGAGCGGGCGCTGATCGCGGCGACCGCGAGGATCACGATGCCGATCACGTTCCAGCCCAGGGTGGCGTACTCGAGGGCGAAACCCCGGCGGAGCAGGGTCTGGCGGGAGGTCCCGTTCACGGTGTTCACCGCCGGATTCTCCCAGACCCGCCCGCGGCCCCGGCAGCTCAGAGGTGGAAGCGCCGGGTCTCGCCCGGTCCGATCGTCGCCTCGGTGCCGCGCAGGCGGATCCGGACCGGCTCCTGGCGGTCCGCGCGCAGGCTGACCGTGACCGTGCGGCGGTCGACGGCGATCGTCAGACCCCAGTGGCCCCGGTAGCGCAGGTCGAGCTCCAGACGGCCGAGCGCGGACGGCAGGTGGGGGTCGAGCCAGAGGGCGTCCTCGCGGACCTCCAGGCCGGTGTAGCAGCGCTGCAGCAGGTCGACCGCACCCGCCATGGCGCCGAGGTGGACGCCCTCCGCCGTGGTGCCGTGCTGGTGGTCGCGGAGGTCGGCGACCAGGGCGTCGCGGAAGTAGCGCCAGGAGGCGCGGCGGTCGGAGCGGGTGAGCACCCAGGCGTGCACCACGGAGCTGAGCGTCGAGCCGTGCACGGTGCGGCGCAGGTAGTAGTCGGAGGTGCGGCGCAGCAGTTCGTGGCCCGCGGGGTGGCCGAGGCGGCGCAGCAGGTCGCGGACCTCGCGGGCGGAGAAGAGGTACCAGAGCATCAGCGCGTCGGCCTGCTTGGAGGCCTTGTAGCGGTTGACGGTGTCGCCCTCGGCCTCCAGGATCCGGTCGAGCCGGCGCAGGTCGGGGTAACGGTGCCGGTAGCTCTCCCAGTCGAGTTCGGCCAGCCGCCCGTAACCGTCGAACTGGCTCAACACGCCGTCGTGGAAGGGGACGTGGAGGTGCCGGCCGACCTCCTGCCAGCGGTCCAGTTCCAGGTCGTCCAGCGCGAGGCGCTCGCGCAGCTCGGCGCGGCGGTACCCGGGCAGGACGTCCAGGGCGTCCTGGGCGCGGGCCAGCACCCAGGAGGCCAGCACGTTGGTGTAGGCGTTGTCGTCCAGGCCGGGCCGGGCCGCCCAGGGGTAGGCGTCGTGGTACTCGTCGGGGCCGAGCACACCCCGGATCGACCAGTGGCCCCTGGACCGGTCGTAGCGGGCTGCCGAGGACCAGAAGCGGGCGATCTCCAGGAGCATCTCGGCGCCGGCCAGGGCGAGGAACTCCCGGTCGCCGGTGGACTGGTAGTACTGCCAGATGTTGTACGCGACGGCCGAGCCGACGTGCCGCTGGAGGTGGCTGTGGTCGGGCAGCCAGCGGCCGGACAGCGGGTTGAGGTGCAGCTGCTGGGACTCCTCCCGGCCGTCGGCGGCGCTCTGCCACGGGTACGCCGCCCCGCGCAGTCCGAGTTCACGGGCCTGCCGCCGGGCGGCGTCGAGGCGGCGGTGGCGGTAGCGCAGCACGGCGCGGGCCAGCTCGGGGAAGCACAGGTTCAGCAGCCGCAGCACGAACAGCTCGTCCCAGAAGACGTGGCCCCGGTAGGCCTCGCCGTGCAGCCCGCGGGCCGGGATGCCGACGTCCAGGTCGACGGAGTGCTCGGAGTGGGTCTGGAGCAGGTGGAACAGGTTCAGGTGCAGCGGGCCGGCGCCGTCGAAGTCCGCCTCGATCCGGCAATGCCGCCACAACTCGGCCCAGCGCAGCGCGTGTTCGGCCAGCAGCTGGTCGAAGCTCCCGGCCTCGGCGACGAGTTGGCGGGAGGCGCGCAGCGGGGTCTCGATCGCCCGGTCGCGCGAGGTGTGCACCGCGACGGTCTTGGTCACGGTGACGGGCCGGCCCTGCTCGGCGTCCAGGGTGAGGTGGTGGGCCGCCCAGCCCTCGCGGGACTCGGTGCTCACCCGCGCCGCGCGGTCCGCACTCGTCCGGGCGCACAGGGCGATCCGCAGCGGGGAGTTGGCGGCATCGGCGGCCAGCCAGAGCAGACCCGCCTCGTCCACCCCCTGACCGGCCGGGACGAGGTGGCGCGCGGTCAGCCCCCGGTAGCGGAGGACACCGGTGTTGGTGACGACGCCGTCCAGGGCCGAGCGCACCTCCAGCGGGCCGGACCAGTTCTCCGGCGTGAAAGTGCTCTCCAGCGCGAGCAGGTGCGGACGGGCCTGGCTGACGAGGCGGCGCTGCACCAGGCGGGTCCGCCGCCCCCGTTCGTCCACCACCAGCGCGCTGCGGGTCAGCACGCCCCGGCGCAGGTCCAGCTCCACGGTCTGCTCGGCGGGCGGTCCGGCGAACCACGCGCCGTCGGCCGGGCGGAAGGTCAGCGGCAGCCAGTTCGGGCAGTTGACCAGGTCCTCGTTGGTGACCGTCCGCCCGGCGACCGTCGATTCGGCCCGGTCGTAGCAGCCGGCCAGGTACGTGCCGGGGTAGTGGACCCCGTCCGCGACGGACTCCGGTGCGGCGCCCCGGCTGACCAGGTAGCCGTTGCCGACCGCGCACAGGGCTTCCCGCAGCCCCTCCTCGTCCGGGTCGAAGCCCTGGTAGCGCAGCGTCCACGGGTCCGGCATGTCCGGGTACCCCGCCGGCGGGTCTGCTGCCACGACGCGACCTCCGTGCCGACTGGCCTGCCTCCAGTCTGCGCACCGCCCCGCCGGGCCGCTCGGCGGGCGGGCGGGGCCGGTCGGCCCTCGCGGCTCGCCGATCCGGCGCGGAGGCTGGAGGGGTAGCACGGCGACGGCCGAGGAGGAGGCGCCATGTCCACCGTCCACCCGCCGCGGAACACCGCCGAGGCCCTGCTGGCCGACGGCACCACCGTCGAACTCCGCCCGCTCGGCCCGGAGGACCACCGGGCGGTGCTGGACCTGCACGCCGAAGGGATGTCCGAGGAGAGCCGCCGGATGCGGTTCTTCGGGGTGAGCCGCAACGCGCCGGAGCAGGCCGCCGACCGGCTCTGCGGACCGTTGCGGAGCGACCTGCTGGCGCTCGGCGCCTGGGTGGGGGAGGAGTTGGTCGGCGAGGCGGACTGCGAGCTGCTGGACGAGCCGCCGGAGACCGCCGAGCTGGCCCTGTCGGTCGCCGACCGCTGGCACGGCCGGGGCGCGGCCACCCTGCTGCTGGAACACCTGGTGCACGCCGCCCGCGCCGCCGGCATCCGCTTCTTCGAGGCCGACACCCTGTTCGGCAACCGGGCCGTCCACCAGGTCTTCGCCGACCTCGGGCTGCCGGTCGAGCGCCGCTACGCCCAGGGTGAGGTCAGGATCCGGGTGCCGCTGGACGACGAGAGCGGCGAGCGCTACCGCTCGGCCGTGGACGAACGCGGCCGCCGCGCCGACGTCGCGAGCCTGGCGGCGCTGCTGCGCCCGGCCTCGGTCGCGGTGGTCGGGGCGTCCCGACGGGCGGGCTCGGTCGGGCGGACCGTCCTCGGGAAGATCCGGCGGGGCGGCTTCGCGGGCGAGGTCTGGGCGGTCAACCCGTACGCCCCGGAGATCGACGGCGCGCCCGCCTACCCCTCCGTCCACGCGCTGCCCGCCGTGCCGGACCTCGCCGTGCTGGCCGTGCCCGCCGGAGCCGTCCCCGGCGCGGCCGAGGAGTGCGGCGCCGCCGGGGTCCGGGCGCTGGTGGTGCTCACCTCCGGGCTCGGGGCGGAGGAGGCCCGCGGGCTGATGCGGGCCTGCCGTCGGCACAGCATGCGACTGGTCGGGCCGAACAGCCTCGGCATGGCCCAGACCGATCCCACCGTCCGGCTGGACGCCGAGTTCGGCGGCGCCTTCCCCCGGCCGGGCACCGCCGGGGTGGCGGTGCAGAGCGGCGGTGTGGGGATCGCGCTGCTCCAGCGACTGGCCTGGCTGGGCATCGGGGTGTCGAGCTTCGTCTCGCTCGGCGACAAGTACGACGTCAGCGGCAACGACCTGCTCCAGTGGTGGGAGGCGGACGACCGCACCGACCTCGCACTGCTCCACCTGGAGTCCTTCGGCAGCCCGCGCGCCTTCGCCCGCACCGCCCGCCGGGTCACCCGGACCATCCCGGTGCTGACCGTCGACGCCGGGCGCTCCACCGCCGGCCGGCGGGGCGCCGCCTCGCACACCGCGGCCGCCGCCACCCCCACCGTCACCCGGGAGGCACTGTTCCGCCAGGCCGGCATCACCGCGACCCGCAGCATCGAGGAACTCGTCGAGGCCGCCGCCCTGTTGCACGCCCAGCCGCTGCCGGCCCCGCGCGGAGCGGTCGCCGTGGTGTCCAACGCGGGCGGCATCGGCATCCTGGCCGCCGACGCCTGCGCCGAGGCAGGGCTGGACCTGCCGGAACTCCCGGCCGAGCTCGCGGACCTGCTCCCGCCCGGTGCTTCCGTCCGCAACCCGGTGGACACCACGGCGGCGGTGCGCCCGACCGAACTCGCCCTGTTCCTCCGCGCCCTGGAACGCGAGGAGGCCGTGGACGCCATCCTGGTGTGCATCGCGCCGACGGCGCTGTGCGAGACCCCCGGCCAGGACCCGGTGCGCGCCCTGCTGGAGGGCCCGGCGCGGCGCCGCGTCCCGATCGCGGCCGTACTGCTCGACCAGCAGGTGCCCGTCCGCTACCGCGGCTGCGCCGACGGCGGCAGCATCCCGGCCTACTCCGACAGCCTCTCCGCCGCCCGCGCCCTCGCCCACGCCCGGAACCGCGCCCGCCGGCTCGCGGAGCCGTTCTCACCGCCGGCCGATGCGCCGGACTGCGACCGCCGCGCAGCGCGCAGTGTGGTGGACGGCCACCTCACCGCCCACCCCGAGGGCGGCTGGCTCGACCCGCTGTCCACCGCCGACCTGCTGGAGGCCTACGGGCTGCCGCTGATCACCTCGGTGTGGGCCCGCGACGAGCACACGGCGGCCGTCAGCGCGGCCGGCCTGCGCCGGCTCGGGCACGAGGGGAAGGTGGCCCTGAAGGCGTACTGGCCCGGCCAGGTGCACAAGAGCGCCGCGGGCGCGGTCCGCACCGGACTGGCCGGCGATGGAGAGGTGCGCGCCGCCTACCGGGAGTTCACCCACCACTTCGGGGGCGAGCTGGCCGGGGCGGTGGTCCAGCCGATGGCCGCACCCGGCGTCGAGCTGCTCGCGGGCGTGGTTCAGGACCAGGTCTTCGGCCCGCTCATCGTCCTCGGCCTGGGCGGCACCGCCGCCGACCTGCTGGCCGACCGGGCGGCCAGGCTCGCCCCGCTGAGCGAACGCGACCTGACCACCATGGTCGCCGAACTCCGCTGCGCACCACTCCTGTTGGGCGACGGCGGGGCGTTGGGCGACGGCGGGGCACCGCCGGTCGATCTCGCCGCGCTACGGTCCGTCCTCGCCCGGCTCTCCCGGCTCGCCGACGACTTCCCGGAGCTCGTCGAGGCCGACCTCAACCCCGTCATCCTCCGCCCCGCCGGCGCGGTCTGCGTGGACGCCCGGGTCCGCCTCGAACGCCGGCGGTCCTTCGACCCCTACCTGCGGCGGTTGCGGCGCCCGGCGGCCGCCGAAGGGGAGTGAACACCATGAAGCACAGCGTTCTCGACGGAACACCGGCCGACACCTTCCCGCCGGTGGAGCCCGGACGCCCGCCCGGCCGAACCCGGATCCGCGACTGCATGAGCCGCCCGGGCATCGCCGTCACCCCCGGCACCGACTTCGCCACCGTCGCCGCCGTGCTGAGTGCCTCCCGGCGCGGCATCGTGCCCGTGGTGACCACGGACGGCACCGTCACCGGCGTCGTCGCGGCCTCCGACCTGCTCGCCGCCCACGCCGAGCACGACCCGCGACGGGAACTGCGAGCCCGCGATCTCATGACCGCCCCGGCCGTCACCGTCACCGAGGACACGAACACCACCGACGCGGTGGCCCTGGTCGCCGAGCACGCCCTCCACCACCTGCCGGTCGTGGACGCCGACGGCCGCCTGACCGGCCTGCTCTCCACCCACGACCTGCTCGACGCCCTGCGCCGCGAGGACGAGGCCATCGGCTCCGAGGCGCTCGCCCTCGCCCTCACCCCCGGCAGCGGAGTCGTGCCCACCTCCCTGCACGTCCGCTGCGAACGCGGCCTGCTCTCGGTCACCGGCCGCACCCGCACCCGCGGCGACGCGGCCGCCCTCTGCCTCCAGCTCGCCCGCATCGACGGCCTGAAGGCCCTGGCCGACCACCTCACCTGGGACCTGGACGACCCGCCGGGGCCGGGCGGTGGGCCGTTCGGGTGAGGCTTCGCGCAGCACCCGCGCTCCTCCGGCGGCCTGATCGGCCGGCACGAAGTTGAGCCCGCGAGGAGGGCTGGAGGGCACCCCGCGAAGGCCGTACGGCCCCCGCCGGGGGCCATACGGCCCATCGGCCGGTCGGAAGACCCGCTCCTACGGTGGACGTAGGGCTGATGTTCCCGGCCCGCTCCGCCAGCCGAGCTTCCCAGGCGGTCGTCATGGAACACGACGAACTACTCCGTACCAGGGCCGGGATGTGTCAGGACTGCGTGTCGATGTCGCTGGAAGGCGAACTCGACATCGCGACCGCGCCGCTCCTGCTCGACGCCGTCATCCGGGCCCTCGCGGCTCGTCCGGGTCAACTGGTCCTTGACGTCGAGGCCCTCACCTTCTGCGACGCCGCCGGCGTGCGCGCCCTCCTCCAGGCCCGCCGGGCCTGCCGCGTCCACCACGCGGAGTTCCGGCTCACCGGCGTCCGGCCGCGGTTCCGCCGGATCCTCGCCCTGCTCCGCCTCACCGACCTCCTGCCGGCTCAACCCGCCCTGGTCGGCAGCCCGGCGGGCGCCGGTTCGCCGGAGTCCCCCCACTAACCTTCCCTTCCCTCCCGTCTCCCGTTCCCGACGAGGCGGGCGCTACCGAAGGAGTCCCTGCCCTGACCAGCAGCGTCTCGCGTCCTCATTCCGCGTCCGTCGGTCGGTCCCGGCCCGCCACCACGTACCCGATGCCGATGGCGAGCGTGATGGCCGTGAACACCACGATGAGCCAGCTGAGCAGGGTGAAGACCAGGCCGAGCGAGCCGAACTGCGTCACGCTGCGGTTCAGCGAGCGGGGGACGTAGAGCCGCGATCCCCAGGCGAGCGCCGTCAGTGCGGCACTGGTCAGCGCGGCCCCCGGCAGCAGCGGGAGCCAGCGAACCCGGCCGCCGAGCAGCAGGTGCTGTGTCCACCACCAGAGAAGGGTGACCGTGAGCAGGTAGAGGACGAGCCCGAGCCCGTTGCCCGCCCCGAATCCGTCCCACACCTGCCCCTGGACGGTCAGGGCGGCGAGCCACACCAACAGCCAGGCGAGCCACCGCCATGCCGCCAGACGTCCCGCCAGATGGGGCAGGTGCCAGCTACGTTCGCACAGGCGCTGCAGTACCCGGCTGCAACTCGTGGCCGAGAGCAGGGTCACCAGGATTCCGGCGGTGCCGAAGGACTCGGTGGTCTCCGTCTGGCTGGTCTCGAGCACCTGTCTGACCTGGTCGAGCGAGGCACCGTGGAGTCCCAGGACGGTGCGCAGGGACTCGGAGACGCTTTTGCGCACCTCGCGAGGCATGAAGGCGGCCATCACGAACAGCACCGGGATGGCGGTCAGGAACGCCTGCGCCGCCAGGCGGGTGGCGGTGTCCAGCACGTGGATGTGGATCAGCTGGGCCGCGAGTCGGCGCGGGAACGGGGCCTCGCGCAGCCTGGCCGTCCGCCCGCGCAGCCGGGTGGATCCGGCGCGGATCCGCTGAGCGCGGCTGGGCCGACCACGCCGTTCCGCCACTGCGCTCTCCCTCCGACCGGTGTCGGCACTCCGGCCGCCGCCGCGGTTCGTCACCGGCGCCGAGCACCCGGGATTCCGTCCAAGACTGGGCGACGGGATGACGCGTGGCATCTCCGGCGGACTGCCGTTCGGCGCAACGGCCCGCGCGGGCAGCCGCTCCGGCCGCCGCCGCAGCTCGCCCGGACGGCTCACCTCGGGGTGCCGGAGGCCGGGGCCTACGGGGCAATGGTGGTCAGCGGCGCCATGGCCGCACGGAGTGCTGGGAGACCCGATGGACGAGCCGCCAGGGCCTTCGTCCGCGCCGGGAACGGGCGGGGCGGCGGGCGACGGTCCGCCCTCCGGGACCGAGCGCCGCCACCGGGCGGGGCGGATCGTCATGAGCACCGTCTCGGCCGTGCTGATCACCTTGACCTGCGTCCTGGTACCGGTCTCGCTGCTCACCGTCTGGGTGCACGACATCGTCCTGGACACCGGCCGGTACGTCGCCACGGTCGCCCCGCTGGCGACCGATCCCGCGATCCAGGACGCCGCCGTGCACCGGATCACCCAGGCGGTGGACGTGAAGGTGGACGGCTCGGCGGTCACCTCCGACCTGGCCGCCTGGTTGCAGTCGCACGGCCTGCCCCCCAGGGCCGCCGCGGCGGTCAAATCGCTCGGGCCCGAACTCGACGACGCGGTGAACCAGGTGGTCACCAAGGCCGCGACGGAGGTCGTGCACAGCGACACCTTCGCCACCGTGTGGACGCAGGCCAACCGCGCCGCCCACACGGCCGTGGTCCAGGTCCTCACCGGCCACGGCCGGGGCGCGGTCGAGATCTCCGACGGCACCGTCACGCTCGACCTCGGGACGGTCGTCGACCGGCTGAAGCAGGAGCTGGTGGCCGCTGGGCTCTCCCCGGCCGAGAAGATCCCGGACGTGGACAAGCGGTTGGTGCTGTTCCAGTCCGACGAGCTGGCCAGGATCCGCGGCGCCGCGCACGCACTCGACGTGGTGGGCAACTGGATGCCCGTGCTCACCGTGGTGCTCGGCGCGCTCGGCATCCTGCTGGCCCGGCGCAGGCGCCGGGCCCTGGTCTCCACGGCGCTCGGCGCGGCCGGCGGCTGCCTGGTGGTGGCCGTCGCCCTGGTGATCGCCCGTCACTACTACCTGGACCACCTGCCGCCCGCCGTACAGTCCCGGGCCGCCGCGGCGGTGGTCTTCGACACCCTGCTGCACTTCCCGCGGATCGCCCTGCGCACCGCGATCGTCCTGGGTGTGCTGGTGGCACTCGGCGTCTACCTGTCCGGTGCGGGGCGGCTGCCACGCGCCGTCCGGGGGCGGGCGGACCGCGCCGCGGACTCCGTCGCCCGCTGGGGCTACGCGCACGGGGTGCGCACCGGGCGGGTCGGCACCTGGACCGATGCCCACCGCCGCCGGCTCGCCCTCGCGGCCCTCCTGGTCCTTGCCCTGGTGTTCGCCCTGTGGAACCACCCGACCGTGCCGACCGTGCTGCTGCTCGTCCTGGTGCTCCTCGCGGTGCTCGTCGTCCTGGCGCTGCTCGCCGCTTCCGGACGGGTCGGCGCCGGGAACCGCTCCGATGGGTGACGGGCTGCCCGGACTCCACGAGGAGTAGCACGGCCGCCTCCCGGGGGTGCGGAACTCCTCCCGTCGTCCTGCCGCACGGACCCGCCGGCCTGGGCCGAACCGGCCCTCACGGCGGGGACCGTACGGCCCTGTCCGGTGGCTTCCGGCGGGCGGACAGTGGAGGCGGGACCACCGGAGGAGGAGTGAGGACGATGCAGCACCGCAGCGTCAGCGACGTGATGACCCGTGAGGTCGTCACCGCCCGGCCCGACACGCCGTTCAAGGAGGTTGCGGCGCTGTTCCACCGCAACGACATCACCGCGATCCCGGTCGTCGACGACCAGCGCCGACCGCTCGGCATGGTCTCCGAGGCCGACCTGCTCCGCAAGGAGGCCGTCCTGCCGGACCCGGAGGGCCGCTTCCCGGGCCGCTGGCTGGACGCCGAGGACCGCGCCCGCGCCGAGGCGGAGACCGCGGGCGGGCTGATGACCAGTCCCGCCATGACCGCCCGCCCGGGCTGGTCGGTGCCCGAGGCCGCCCGCGCCATGGACAAGCACCGGGTCAAGCGGCTGCCCGTGGTGGACGAGATCGGTCGGCTGGTCGGCATCGTCAGCCGCCGCGACCTGCTGCAGGTCTTCCTGCGCCACGACGCCGGCATCCGCGACGAGATCAACCACGACGTGCTCGGCCAGACCCTCTGGCTCGACCCCGGTGACGTCCAGGTGTCGGTGCACGACGGCGTCGTCACGCTGGAGGGGCGGCTGCCGCGCCGCAGCCTGATCCCGATCACCGAGCAGCTCTGCCGCGCCGTGGACGGTGTGGTCGCGGTCCACGCCACCCTCGACTGGACCGAGGACGACACCGAGCCGCACCTGGAACACCCCCGCGCCTACCGAGCCGCTTCCTAGGAGGCCGCCGTGACCAGCACACCGAGCACCGTCGCCGACGTGATGACCCACGCGGTGGTCGCCGTCGGACGCGACGCGGACTTCCGTGAGGTCGCCGAGACCCTGCAGCGTTGGCGGGTCAGCGCCGTCCCCGTGCTGACCGGCGACGGGCGGGTGATCGGGGTGGTCTCCGAGGCCGACCTGCTCACCGCCCGCGACCGCGACGGCGAGCGCGCCGACGCCCTGACGGCGGGGCGGATGATGTCCGTCCCGGCGGTCACCGTGCGCCCCGGCAGCCCGCTCAACGAAGCCGCCCGGGCGATGGCCCGGGGCCACCTCAAGCGGCTCCCGGTCGTGGACGAGGAGGACTACCTGGTCGGCATCGTCAGCCGGGGCGACCTGCTGAAGGTCTACCTCGGCGACGATCGCGAACTCGCCGACCGGGTCCGCTTCGAGCTCGTCGCCACCCTCGGCCCGGAAGCCGGGCTGGGCACCGAGGTGCGCTGCGAGAACGGCCGGATCACCCTGACCGGCGGCCTGCCGGACGCCGTCTCCGCGGGCGTCCTGGAGCGCCTGGTGCGCTCCGTGCCCGGGGTGGCCGGCGTCGAGCTCCGGCTCGCCGCCCCGGCCTGACCGGGCGGTGGCCCACCAGGCCTGTGCCCGGTCGCCGTCGTCCCGCGCGGCTGACCCGGTGCGCGGCGCGGCGCGAACGCGCAGAATCGGTGGTGTCACCGCCCGCGTACATCCAGGGAGCAGGTCATGGACACGCGCCAGCCCGTACGGGTGTTCCTGCTGGACGACCACGAGGTCGTCCGGCGCGGCGTCCGCGACCTCCTGGAGGCCGAGGAGGACATCGAGGTCGTCGGTGAGGCCGCCAGCTGTGCCCAGGCCCTCGCCCGGGTGCCCGCGTTGCGCCCGGACGTCGCCGTGCTGGACGTACGGCTGCCGGACGGCGACGGGGTGAGCGTCTGCCGTGACCTGCGCGACCGGATGCCCGAGCTGGTCTGCCTGATGCTGACCTCCTTCGACGACGACGACGCGCTGCTCGACGCGATCATGGCGGGCGCGGCAGGCTACGTCCTGAAGCAGGTCAAGGGCGCCGAACTGGTCAGGGCCGTACGGACGGTGGCCTCCGGCCAGTCCATGCTCGACCCGGCCACCACCCACAAGCTGATGGAGAGCCTGCGCCACCACGAGGAGAGCGAGACGGACGCCGCGCTCGCCGGGCTCACCCCGCGTGAGCGGGAGATCCTCGCGCTGGTGGGGGAGGGCAAGACCAACCGGCAGATCGGGCAGGAGCTCTACCTCGCCGAGAAGACCGTGAAGAACCACGTCTCGCGGCTGCTCGCCAAGCTGGGCGTGGAACGCCGGCTCCAGGCCGCCGTCCTCGCCGCCCACGCCGAGGAGCCCCCCGGGCCGCACCACCCGGGCCGGCACTGAGCCGCACCACCCGGGCCGGCACTGAGCCGCGCGGACCCGGGCCGGCACTGAGCCGGGCGGACCCGGAGAGAGAGCCGAACGGCCCAAGCGCCACACCGGAACCCGGTCGCACGGTGGAAGTGGTCCACCCGACCGAGCAACGGAGGCGGCCATGCCCACCCTCGCCCTCGACGCCGCCGGCCTGGAGAAGCTCGTCTCCGCCGCGGTCGCCGCACCCTCGATCCACAACAGCCAGCCCTGGCGCTTCCACCTCCAGTCGGCCACCTCCACCCTCGAGGTGACGGCCGACCGCAGCCGCGCCGTCCCGGCCGCCGACCCCCAGGGCCGGGCGCTGCACATCTCCGTCGGCGCGGCCGTGCTCAACCTGCGCGTCGCCGCCCGCCACCTCGGCTGGGCGCCCGAAGTGCGCCTGCTGCCCGACCCGGCCGAACCGGACCTGTTCGCCGCCGTCCGCCTCGACGGCGCGGCCACCGGGCCCGTCCCGGGCACCGAGCGGCTGTACGAGGCGATCTGGCGGCGGCACTCCATCCGCACACCGTTCACCGGCGAGGCCGTCCCCCCGGCCGTCCTCGACGAACTGGTCGCGGCCGCCCGCGCCGAGGACACCGCCCTCCACCTGCCCGACCACGCGGAGACCGCCCGGCTGCTCCACCTCACCGCCGAGGCCGAGCGCCGCAACACCACCGACGACGCCCAGCGCACTGAGAGCCGCAGCTGGATCCGCACCGGCGACGCCCGGCCCTACGGCATACCGCCCGCTGCGCTCGGCCCGCAGGACCTGGCCGGCCACCTGCCCATGCGGGACTTCTCCGCCCTCCACGCCGCCGAGCACCAGGCCCCCGCCCGGTTCGAACACGAGCCGCGCATCGCCGTCCTCACCACCGAGCACGACACCCCCGAGGACTGGCTGCGCGCCGGCCTCGCCCTGGAACACGTCCTGCTCGCCGCCACCGTCCACGGCGTCCGCGCCTCCCTGCTGCACCAGGCCATGGAATGGCCCTACCTGCGTTGGGAGGCCCGCGACCCGCACCAGGGCCCCGGCTACGTCCAGATCCTGATCCGCCTCGGCTACGGCCCGGAGGGCTCGCCGACGCCACGCCTCGCGGCCCGGGACGTGCTGGAGCGGGACGGGTAGGACCTGCTGGAGCGGGAGGAGTAGCCGGCTCCTCAGGACTCCGGCAGGGGCACCCGCCAGACCAGTTCGGTGCCGCCCTCGGGGCGGGCGCGGGCGGTGAAGGTGCCGCCCAGGGCGGCGGCCCGGTCCGCCAGGTTGGTGAGCCCGCTGCGGCGGCCGCCCTCGGGGAGGCCGACGCCGTCGTCGGTGACCTTGACGGTCAGGTCCTTCTCGGCGGAGACCGTGGCCTCGGCGGTGCGGGCCCGGGCGTGGCGGGCGACGTTGGACAGGGCCTCCGCCAGGACCGCGACGGCCGCGTCCGCGAGCTCGGCGGGCACGGTGGCGTCGAGCAGGCCGGTCATCCGCAGCGCGGGGGTGAAGCCGAGGGCGCGGGCGGCCCGGTCGACGACGTCGACGAGGCGGGCGCGCAGACCGCTCGCCGCCGGGCCGGACTCGCGCAGGCGCAGACCGAAGATGGTGGCGCGGATGGTCTTCGCCGTCTCGTCCAGGTCGTCGATCGCCCGCAGGACGCGGTCGGTCGCCTCGGGATGCTCGATGAAGCGGGTGGCGCCCTGGAGGGTCATGCCGGTGGCGAAGAGCCGCTGGATGGCCAGGTCGTGCAGGTCGCGGGCGATCCGGTCGCGCTCCTTGAGCAGCGCGACCTGCTCGGAGTCACGGCGGCGCTCCGCGAGCTCCATCGCCACCGCCGCCTGGCCGGCGAAGCCCAGCAACGGCCCGGACTCGCTCTCCTCGAACAGCGGTGCGCCGACCGCGCGGGCCAGCATCAGCACGCCGCGGACCCCGCGCTCGGCGGTGCCGACGGGCACCGCGACCGCCGGCCCCAGGCCCTTCCAACGCGGCGGACCGGCCGTGATCCGCGGGTCCTTCTGGACGTCCGGACTCACCACGAGCCCACCGGTGCGGAAGGCCGCACCCATGAACGAGCCCTCGACCGGCAGCACCAGCCCGCGGTGCTGCTCCGCGCCGAGCCCGACGGCGATCCGCACCTCCAACCGGGCATCCGGCACCGGAAGCGCGACGACCGCGAGGTCCGCTCCGGCGATCTCGGCCGCCCGCGTGAGCAGCAGGTCCAGTACCTCCTGCTCGCCGCTGCCCGACAACAGGGTGCTGGTGACCTCGGCACTCGCCTCCAACCAGCGCTGCCGCTGCCGGGCCCGGTCGTAGAGCCGGGCGTTGTCGATCGCGACCCCGGCGGCGACGGCGAGGGTGGCGAGCACCGACTCGTCCTCCTCGTCGAACTCACCGCCGCCGCGCTTCTCGGTCAGGTAGAGGTTGCCGAACACCTTGTCGCGGATCCGGATCGGCACCCCCAGGAAGCTGTTCATCGGAGGGTGGTTCGCCGGGAAGCCGTAGGAGGCCGGGTGATCGGAGATCCGGCTGAGGCGCAGCGGCTCAGGGTGGCGGATCAGTTCGCCCAGGATGCCGTGGCCGGACGGCAGGTCCCCGATCCGCTCGACCTGGTCGTCCGTGACCCCGACCGGGATGAACTGGGAGAGCCGCTGGTCCTCGCCGATCACGCCGAGGGCGCCGTACTCGGCGTCCACCAGGGTGACCGCCGCCTCCACGATGTGCTGCAGGGCCTGGGCCAGCTCCAGGTCGCGTCCGACCGCCAGCACCGCCTCCAGCAGGCTGTGGACACGGTCGCGCGTGCCCCGGGCGGCGTCCAGCCGGGCCTGGAGCTCCTCCAGGAGTTCGTCCAGGCGCAGTTTGGGCACAGGAGCCGAACTCTCCGATGCGTCGGCCAAGGAATCCTCCACGGCTCGCCCGATGCCACTGACCAGCGTAGGCGCGCGCGCCGTGCCCCGCCGGACACCGAAGGGGTCCATCGACCCATCGACCGGACCCCACCGGGCCCCTGCCGCCGGCGCACCGGCGTCGCACGCTGGAAGAGCCGGCGGAACCGGCCCGGCTCCGCCACCCCGAGGGGAGTGAGCAGGGCTTGAAGGCGCTCAGCTACCACGGACCCGGCCGCCGCACCTGGGGCGACGTCCCCGACCCGGTCGTCCGCGAGCCGGAGGACGCCGTCGTCCGGGTGGACGCGGTGACCATCTGCGGCACCGACCTGCACATCCTCGAGGGCGACGTCCCGGAGGTGGAACAGGGACGCGTCCTGGGCCACGAGGCCGTCGGTGCCGAGGCCACCCCGGAGGCCGTCCGCGAACTGGGCCGGGACGGGCTCGGCGTGGACGTCGCGGTCGAGGCGGTCGGCGTGCCCGAGTCCTTCGAACCCTGCACCCGCCTGGTGCGCCCCGGCGGCCGGGTCGCCAACGTGGGCGTGCACGGCAAACCCGCGGTGCTCCGCCTGGAGGACCTCTCGATCCGTGACGTCACCGTCACCACCGGGCTGGTCGACACCGACGGCACCCCGCTGCTGCTCGACCTGCTCGCCGCCGGCCGGCTGGACGTCGCCGGGCTGGTCACCCACCGCTTCGGTCTCGACGAGCTGCAGGACGCGTACGACGTCTTCGCCGACGCGGCCGACACCGGAGCCCTCAAGGTCACGCTCTTCCGGACGTGACCCCCGCGTGCCGAGGAGCCGCCATCATGATCACCGACCGCCCCGATCCCGCCGCCATCGCCCGCCGGATCCTCCAGCGCCGCAACCAACTCGGCCTGAGCGAAGGGATGCTGGCGTACCGGACCCACATGTCGCCGGCCTACCTGCGGCAACTCCTGCGCACCGGGCCGGAGTTCGACGAGGAGGCGTTCCTCCGGATCGCCACCGCGCTCGGCACGCCCTGGCGGGAACTGCTGACCGGCCACCGCCCCGACGCCCCGCCGGGCCAGACCGACGCCGCGACTCCGCGCCCGCTGCTGCTCCACCTGACCGAACCGCAGTGCTGGGAACTGCTCGGCACCCACGGCGTCGGCCGGATCGGCCTGCCCGGGCGCGCGGCCCCGGTCGTGCTCCCGGTGAACTACGCGGTCGACGCCCGGACCGTCGTCTACCGCACCTCCCCGCGCGGCGCCGCCGCCCCCGCCGAGTGCTCGCCCGCCTCCTTCCAGGTCGACCACATCGACGAGCACCGCAGCCGGGGCTGGAGCGTCCTGCTCCTCGGCCAGGCCCACCGCATCGACGACCCGCAGGAGGAGCAGCGGCTCGCCGCCCTGCCGGGCGCCACCCCCTGGGCCGGCGGCGCCCGCCCGCTGTGGGTGCGCATCAGCCCGAGCGAGGTCGCCGGCCGCCGGATCGGTGAGGGGTGAACGCCCGCGCCACGGTCCCGAGCGCGCCGGCGAAGCGACTAGCCGGGCCAGGGCGTCGCCCGGATCTCGAAGCCGGTCAGGCCCTCGGGCTGTTCCTCCCAGACGAGGACCCGGTCCACGATGGCGAGGGGCGGCCCCTGCCCGGTCCACTCGACCATCCGTCGGACGGCGGCCGAGGTCCCCTCGAACACGGCCTCGACGGTGCCGTCCGATAGGTTCCGCACCCAGCCGCGCACCCCCTGCGCGGTGGCTTCGCGACGGCAGGTGTCCCGGTAGAAGACGCCCTGCACCTCGCCGGAGACGATCACTCGACTGCGGATCATCGCCCACTCCCTACGGTGTCCGGGTCACGGTACGGCCCGCCCGCGCGGCGGCGGCCGCGAACGCGCTCGCGTCGAGCACCGCCGCACCGCCCAGGTCGTTGTTGAAGTACACGTAAACCTCGGCCGAGTCCGCCCAGCCGTCGGCGATCCGGCCCACCCAGGCGGCCAGCGCCTGCCGCCCGTACCGGGGCCGGGGCCGGGCCCGGCCACCGTGGCAGCGCAGGTAGCCCCATTCGCAGGTCCGCCACAGCGGGGTGAGCGGCCGTGACTCCCGGTCCGCCCAGCACAGTGCGGCGGCCCGGCCGGTCAGCACCGCACGGATCTCCGGCGTCCACCAGGACGGGTGCCGCGGCTCGACGGCGACCCGCACGCCCGCCGGGAAGGCGGCCAGGCAGCGGTCCAGCAGCTCGGCGTCCGCGTGCAGCGTGGGCGGCAGCTGGAGCAGCACCGGGCCGAGCCGCTCCCCGAGCCCCTGCGCCGCCGCGAGCAGCCGCTGGACCGGCTCGGCCGGCTCGTGCAGGCGCTTGATGTGGGTGAGGTAGCGGCTGGCCTTCACCGCGAACACGAAGCCCTCCGGGGTACGGGTGCGCCAGTCGGCGAAGGTGTCCGGCGAGGGCAAACGGTAGAAGGCGGCATTGCTCTCCACCGTGGCGAACCGCTCGGCGTACTCCTCCAACCAGCGTCGCTTGGGCGCCCCTTCCGGATAGAGCACCCCGCGCCAGTCGTCGTACTGCCAACCCGAGGTACCGACGATCAACGACATGTCTCCAGCAAACACCCATCCGCCGGACCGGGCAGTCGATGAGGACACCCGGGGCTCGCCGGTCGGGCGAAACGGCTGCGCCTCGCGTCGCACGCCCGGGAAGCCGGTCAGAGGTGGCCGGCGGTCAGTCATCCGTACGAGTGGGCGCGATGGTGATCACCACGGGTGCCGGCGGTACGACTGGCACGATGATGCGCATGGACCGATTCCTGGCCGGGCGGGCCGGCCCCGCCCGCCGCCCCACCGGCAACGGAGGCCCGTGGACGAGCCCTTCGCCATCGCCGTTCGCACCCGCACCCGGAGTCGGGGTAGGCCCGGGGAGGACGCGCCCCCGTCATTCGCCCTGGACCGGGTGACCGTGCGCCGGGCCGGGCGACTGCTGCTGGACGGCCTCTCGGCGCGGATCCCCGGCGCCACGTGCACGGCGCTGGTCGGACCGTCGGGGGCGGGCAAGTCGACGCTGCTGCGGTTGCTGAACCGGCTGGTGGAGCCGACGTCGGGTGTCGTCCGCTTCCGGGACGCGCTGCTGCCGGAGCTCGACGTGCTGGAACTGCGCCGCCGGGTCGGCCTGGTCGGCCAGCAGCCGGTGCTGCTCACCGAACGGGTCGTGGACGACCTGCGGGTGGGCCGCCCGGACCTCGGGGAGGACCAGGCCGCCGTGCTGTTGGAGCGGACCGGCCTGCCGGCCGGGATGCTGACGCGGGCCACGGCCGGGCTGTCCGGTGGCGAGGCCCAACGGGTCTGTCTGGCTCGGGCGCTGGCCGTCGGTCCGGAGGTGCTGCTGCTCGACGAGCCGACCTCGGCCCTGGACGAGGAGAGTGCGCGGGCGGTGGAGCACACGATCAAGGACCTGGTCGCGGACGGGCTCGCGGTGGTGCTGGTCAGCCACAACGCGCCGCAGGCGCGCCGGGTCGCCGACCACGTCCTGGTCCTGCGCGGCGGCCGTCTGGTCGCCTCGGGACCGGCGGACCGCGTCGACTACCTCCGGAAGGGAACGTGAACACGGCCGTACCGAGCTGGGCCGGGGTCGCCGCCTCCATCGCCCTGGTGCTGCCGGCGATCGCGGTGGCGTGGCACCGGCGACTGCACCTGGCCCGGGACATCGCCGTGGCCGCCGCACGCGCCGGCGTCCAACTCGCCGCCGTCGGCGCGATCCTGCTCCTCGTCCTCCAGCACACCGGTGTGGCCGGGGCAGCCGGCTGGCTCGCGCTCATGGTGATCACGGCCGGGCGCGTCTGCGCGGGCCGCTCCGCCGGGATGCCCCGCGCGCTGCCGATCGCCACCACCGCGGCCGCCGTCGGCTCCGCCGCGACCCTCGGGGTGCTGCTCGCCCTCGGGATCATCGCCCCCCAGGCCCGGGTGGTGATCCCGGTCGGCGGCATGGTGGTCTCCGGCGCGATGCAGGCCACCAGCCTCGTCCTGGTGCGCCTTCGCGACGAGGCCCGCACCGCGCGCCCCGCCATCGAGGCCCGCCTCGCCCTGGGCCTGCCCGCCGTCGAGGCCTTCGCGCCCCATCTCCGCTCGACCCTGCGCACGGCGCTGATCCCCGCCGTCGACGCCACCAGGACCGTCGGGCTGATCAGCCTGCCCGGTGCGATGACCGGCCTGATCCTGGCCGGTGTCGACCCGTTCACCGCGATCCGCTACCAGATCGTGGTGATGTACATGATGCTGTCCGCCGCCGCCCTGGCCGCCCTCACCGCCTCCCACCTGGCCGAGCGAGCCCTGTTCGACGACGTCCACCGGCTACGGCCGCTCACCGCCGGTATCCGACGATGACATCCGGTTCCCCGGGGCGCATGAGTCTCCGCCACCGGGAAAGAAGCCTTCCGTGGGCAAAGCACGAGGGCGCACGCCCGTCGCGTCCGACGGCCGGCTGGGCCCGCCCGGCGAGCACCCCGGCCTCAGCGACCCGGCCTACGTGCGGCGGCGCCGGGCCGTCGCCGCCGCGGCCCGCGGACATCGCGTAGGCGATCCCGCGCCGTCGGTCGACTACAGCGCGAGCGAGGACCGGACCTGGCGCGCCGTCCACCGCGCGCTCTGGGCGGCCCAGGGCGAGCACGCCTGCCGCGCCGTCCTGGACGCCAGACAGCAGGCCCCGATTCCCGCCGACCACATCCCGCAGCACGCCGAGGTCGGACCGCGGCTGCGGCGGATGACGGGTTTCGAGTTCACCCTCGCGGGAGGAGTCGTCGCCAACAAGCGGTTCCTCGGCTCCATGGCCGACGGCTACTTCCACGCCGTGCAGTTCGTCCGCCACCCCGCCCTACCGCTGTACACGCCCGAGCCCGACATCATCCACGACGTCCTCGGCCACGGGATCCACCTGTCCTGCCCGACCTTCGCCGACATCTACCGCCTGATCGGAGAGACGGCCAGGCGGATCGACGACGCGGACGTCCTGCAGATGATCAGCGACGTCTACTGGTTCACCCTGGAGTACGGGGTCCTCGAGGAGGACGGCGCGCCGAAGGCCTACGGCGCGGCCCTGCTGTCCTCCTACGGGGAGATCCGGCGCCTGGGACTGCCCCGGGTCCGCGCGTTCGACATCGGGGCGATACTCGCCACCCCGTACGAGATCTCCGGCTACCAGCCGGTCCTCTTCAGCGCCCGCTGCCTCCACGAGGTCGCCGACACCCTCCACGGCTTCCTGGAGAAGCTCGACGACGAGAGCGCGCCGCGCTTCGGCCGGTCCCCCGCCCGGACGCGCTCGTCCGGTGGGACCTGATCGTCAAGGCCGTGGAGGCTCACACCGACTCCGTTCGGGTGGTTCCGTATGCGCAGCGGTGGCCCGGTGCCGGGCGTGAAGGGTGGCACGGCCGAGGAACCGCTCCCATGGAACCGATGCTTCGTCAGTACCGCCAGCGGACGGCCTCGATGACCTCCGCATCCGTTTGCATCGCGAACAGCTCAGCCTCCGCGCGCCGGACGGCCAGCACGGTCTCGTACAGCTCGGGCCCCAGCGCCTGCCGCAGCACGGACAGGCGCTGTTCAACAGCAAGCGCCTCTACGCGGCCTTCGTCACGCTCGGCGTCGACCACCCCGCACGCCCGCGCCCCTGGATCTCCCCGACCTGATCGTCAGTGGCTCAGCCCTCCAACCCGGCCTGTACGGCGGGGCCTACATGCGGCGGGTGGCGAACCGGCTGGGCCTCCGGGGGGATCCCGGTGAGACTCCGATCAGCCATCTGGTCTCCTGCACGCTGGACCCCTGGCTGACCGACACCGAGCGGGGCGACTTCATCCCCGTGCTGCGCGAGGCGCTGGCCGAGGGGGTGCGGGCGGCGATCCGCGAGGTGTTCCCCGAGCCTGCCGGGTGACCATCGACGACCACTCTCCCGGCGCCTTCGCCGCCTGGCGGTGACCCCGAGCGGCTGAGCACGTGCGGTGCGTTCTCGGGCGATCCCGGGGGTACGGCCTGGAGTCGGGGCGGGTGGACGGGGGGAGGATACTGGCATGGATCGGTTTTCGAGTGCCTTCGCGGAGGACCGATGCGCCGGGACGGACGGGCCGGGGACTTCTTACTCGCACTGCTGAGCCGGGACTGGCTGGGCGTTCCGGTCGCGGTGCTGGTGGCGGGGGTGGGCGGCGTTCTCGTCGCAGTGGGCCCCGGGTGGGCGGTGGCGCTCGGTGCTCTGGCGATGGCCGTCGGTGTGCTGCTGGCGGCGGGAGCCGTGCGGCACCTGGTGCTGGTGGCCCGGGAGGCGCGGGTGAATCCGCCGCCGGGGCGGTTGGTGGACGTGGGCGGCCACCGGATGCACGTCCTGGGCGAGGGCGAGGCCGGGGGCGGGCCGACGGTGGTCTGGATGCCCGGCGGGCACGCCCCCGGTGAGGACTTCCGCGAGCTGCACACGATGCTGTCGGCCCGGGCCCGGTCGGTGCTGGTCGACCGTCCCGGGACGGGCTGGAGCGATGTCGGGCCCTTCCCGCGGACGACGGCGGCCGAGGCGGAGGAGCTGCCGACGGCGCTGGAGGCGGCGGGGGAGCGGGCCCCGTTCGTGTTCGTCGGACATTCCTTCGGCGGGTTGCTGGTCGCGAACGTGGCCAGGCGCCGGCCGGATCTGGTGGCCGGCCTGGTGCTGCTGGATCCGACGCCCCTGGAGGTGATCGCCTTCGCGCCGCCCAACCGGCGGCTCGCGGCGATGCGTCGCGGCCTCCTGCTGGCGGCGACGCGGCGGTTGTTCGGCGGCCGGGGCGGGCGGACGGCGCACCTCTGCGCCGCCGCGTCGGCCTTCGACGAGCTCACGCCGTCCGGCCTGGCGCGGGTGGGCTGGGAGACCGTGGTGTACGACGGGGACCTCGGCGACCTGCCCCTGGTGCTGGTGATACCCCGGGATCTCATCGGCGGTGAGGCGGTGCTGGCCGGCGCCCGGGACGCGGCCGAGGCCGAGCGGATCAGCCGCTTCTACCTCCGCGGCAGGGTCCGGTACCTGGCGGCGTCGACGGCGTCCCGGCTGGTGCACACGCCGGAGGGGACGGGCCACGACTTCCCGCACGAGGCGCCCGAGTTCGTGGTCGGCGTGGTCGGGGACCTGGTGCGCGAGCTGCGGGTGGTCAGCCCATGACCGTCCGCGCGGAGTCCGCCCGGACCGGGCGGCGGCGGGAGAAGGCTCCCAGGTCCACGACGTTGCCGGTGTGGTCGCAGCGGTACCGGACCGGGTCGGCGTCGTGGTCGTGGCCGGCCTCGACCAGGTCGATCAGGGTCGCGAGGAAGCGGCCGACCAGCGGGGCGTTCTTGAACTGGTTGCCGCTGGTGCCCATGGCGACGTAGTAGCCGTCGAGGGCGGTGCGGTCGTAGATCGGGGTCCAGTCGTCCGCGACGTCGTACACCCCCGCGACCCCGAGCGGTCGGTTGGGGACGCCGATCGCCGGGAAGCGGCGGGCCGCTCTGGTCACCTGGGCACGGAAGCGCCGGGTGGTGGGGCGGGGATCGGCGGAGTCCGGGTCGTCGATCCACTCGGGCGGGTCGCAGTCCGGCTGGGTGCCGCCGATCAGGAGGCGGCCGCCGGGGGCCGTCCGCAGGTAGGTGCCGAGGTCGAGGTCGGCGACGACGGGTGCGGACCCGCTCGGCGCGGGGACCTGGTGGACCTCCTCGCGCAGCGGGCGCACGCCGACGGTGAAGTCGCTCCCGACTCCCGCGAGGCGGTTGAGGCCGCCCGACCACGGACCGGCGGCGTTGACCACGACCGGTGCGGCGATCCGGGTGCCGTCGGACAGGCGGACGCCCGCCACCCGGTCCGCCTGCCGGTCGACGGCGACCACGGCCCGGTGGAACAGGAACCGGGTGCCCAGCTCGCCCGCCGCGTCCGCGAGGTTCTGGGCGGCGAGCTGCGGGTCGTCCACGAACCCGGCGTCCGGGGTGAACAGCGCGCCGAGCTCGCCGGTCGGGCCGGCGAAGAAGGCGTCGTCGTCCACCGGCTTCGGCGGCCAGTACCGGCCGGGGTCGATCCCGGGCAGGTGCCGGCGCAGCGCGGCGGTGTCCCACCGCTGGTACGGGACGCCGGCGCGCTCGAACAGGGCGGTGACCTCGGAGGGTTCGGCGGGTGGGGAGTCGAGCAGGACGGCGCCGGTGCGGTGGAAGGCCGCGAGCGGGCGGCGGCCGGTGAGTCGCAGGTGCTCGGGCCAGGCCGTCCAGAGGTGCCGGGACTCCCAGGCGGTGGCGACGCCGTCGAAGGTGGAGTAGTTGAACCGGACGATCGCGCTGGAGGCGCTGGTGGAGCCGTGGCCGGGGGCGCCCGCCTTGTCGACGACGACCACCAGTCGTCCGGTGCGGGCGAGTTCGAGGGCGATGGCCGCGCCGATCACCCCGGCTCCGACCACCACGGCGTCCGGCTGGCGGGTGGTCATCGCTGCCCCCTCAGGCGCGGCACGGAGTCGAGCAGTGCCCTGGTGTACGGGTGCCGCGGGTTCCGCAGCAGGGTCTCGGTGGCGGCGGTCTCGACGATCCGGCCGTGCCGCATGACCGCCACCGCGTCGGAGACGTGGCAGACCGCGGGCAGGTTGTGGCCGATGAACAGCATCGACAGGCCCAGCCGCCGCTGGAGGTCGCGGATCGTGTTGAGGACGGACGCCTGCACCGAGACGTCGAGGGCCGAGGTGATCTCGTCGGCGATCAGCAGGCCCGGTCCGACGGCCAGGGCGCGGGCGATGGCGACCCGCTGACGCTGGCCGCCGGACAGCTGCCGCGGCAGCCGGTCCGCGAGCCTGGGGGCCAGACCGACCAGGCCGAGCAGGCCGGTGACGCGCTCGGCACGGCCGGTCCGGTCGAGCCGGTCGAACACGGTGGCCGCCTCGACCAGGGTCTGGCGGACCGTCATCCTCGGGTCCAGCGCGGTGTCCGGGTCCTGGAGGACGACCTGGACCAGCCGGCCGAGCCGGCGCCGGTCGCGGACGGTGCGGACCCGGACCTCCCGGCCGTCGACCAGGACCCGGCCCGCGTGCACGGGGGCGAGGCCGACGACCGCCCGGGCCAGGCTGGACTTGCCCGAGCCGGACTCGCCGACCAGCCCGAGCGTGCTGCCGGACGGCACGTCCAGCGAGACGCCGTCCACGGCGGTGACCGGGCCGCGCGGGCCGTGGTGGCGGACGGTGAGGTCGCGGAGCCGAAGGTCGGTCATGAAGCCGCCACCTCGGCCGGCACCGGGTTCCAGCAGGCGACCCGCTGTACGGCGTCGAGGTCGTCCATCGGTGGCGCCTGCTCGGCGCAGTGGCCCAGCCGGCGCGGGCAGCGGGGTTCGAAGGGGCAGCCGGGGGCGGGGGCGAGCGGGTCGGGCGGTGCGCCGTCCACCGTCGGCAGCGGGCGGTCGCGGTCCGCGGCGAGGTCCGGCACCGAGGCGACCAGCGCCCGGGTGTAGGGGTGCCGGGCGCCGGCGGCGAGGCGGTCGGCGGGCAGCGCCTCGACGATGGTGCCCGCGTACATCACCAGGACGCGTTCGCAGAACTCGCCGACCAGCGCGATGTCGTGGCTGATGAACAGGACGGCGGTGGCGGTCTCCCGCCGGAGGTCGGCGAGCAGCCGGGTGATCTGCCGCTGCACGGTGACGTCGAGCGCGGTGGTCGGCTCGTCGGCGATGATCAGCCCCGGCCTGAGCATCAGCCCGGAGGCGATCATCACCCGCTGGCGCTGGCCGCCGGAGAGCTGGTGGGGGCGCGAGCGCAGCAGCGTGGGGGGCAGGCCGACCCGGCGCAGGGCGCCGACGGCCTGGGCGGTGGCCTGGGCGCGACTCGCGGTGCGGTGGGCCCGGACGGCCTCGGTGAGCTGGGTGGAGATCCGCAGGGACGGGTTGAGCGCGGAGGCGGGGTTCTGGAACACCATCGCCAGGCCGGTCGCGAGGTGGCGGTCGCGCTGCCTGGGGGGCAGGGTGGCGAGGTCGGCGCCGAGCAGGCGCAGGGTCCGCCGGGTGATCCGGGCGCGCTCGGGCAGCAGGTCGGCGATGGCGAGCGCGGTGAGCGACTTGCCCGAGCCGGACTCGCCGACCAGTCCGACGATCTCGCCCGGCCGCAGCGCGAGGCTCACTCCGTGCACCGGCCGGATCGTCCCGTCCGGGGTGGGGAGTTCGACGCTGAGGTCCTCGACCTGGAGCACCAGGCCCTCCTCGGCGGGCCCGCTCGGGGCGGGCGGTGGCGCGGGTGTCCGGTCCACCGGGCCGCGCCGGGCGACGCGGCCCGCCAGCACCTCGCCGAGCAGCTGGAAGGTCAGGGCCGCGTAGAGGATGGCCAGGCCCGGGGCGAGCGCGGGCAGCGGGTCGGCGTAGATCCGGTCGAGCCCCTGGTTGAGCAGCTGTCCCCAGTCGTAGGCGGGTGGCTGGACGCCCAGGCCGAGGAAGCTCAGCCCGGAGAGCGCGACCAGTGCCGTGCCCGCCGCCGTGGTGGTGGCCAGCAGCAGCGGCTCGGCGATGTTGGGCAGGACGTGCCGCCACAGCAGTCGGTGCCGGCGCAGGCCGAGGACCCGGGCCGCGGCGAGGTGGTCGGTGCCGGCCACCGCGGCGGCGAGCGTCTGGGCGAGCCGGGCGAAGCCGGGGACGCCGGCGACGGCGAGGGCGAGCACCGCCCCGCCGGCGCCCGCGCCGAACACGACCGCGAGGAAGAGCGCGATCAGCAGCGCGGGGAAGGCGAGCAGCAGGTTGACCAGCGCGGTGAGCAGCCGGCGGGCGCGGCGGCCGACGACGGCGGTGGCCGCGCCGAGCAGCACGCCGCCGGTGGCACCGAGCAGGGTGGCGGCCAGCGCCAGCAGCAGGGAGGGCCGGGTGGCCGTCAGGACCCGGGCGAGCACGTCCCGGCCGAGGTCGTCGGTGCCGAACGGGTGGGCCGCGGACGGGCCCCGCAGCACCGCAGAGGGGTCGGGCCGGTCGGCCGCCGTTCCCCAGAGCAGCGGGGCGGCCAGCGCGAGGACGACCAGTGAGGCCAGCATCACCGCGGAGATCCAGGCCGTCGGTGAGCGGAGGTACCGGCGGGGAAGGGACATCTCAGCTCTCCCGGATCGTCGAACGGGGGTCCAGCACCGCCAGCAGCACGTCGACCAGCAGGCCGGCCAGCAGCACGGTGGTGCCCAGGATCAGCACCATCGCCTGGATCACCGGGTAGTCCTGGGTCACCACGGACTGGGCCAGCGCCGATCCGATGCCGGGCCAGGCGAACACCTTCTCGACCAGTACGGTGCCGGCGATCAGCGCGGGCAGCAGGCTCCCGGCGACGGTGAGCGCGGCGGTGGCCATGTTGGGCGCCGCGTGCCGCAGGTAGCGGCGGGTGGGGGACAACCGCTTGCTCCGGGCGGTGCGCAGGTAGTCCTCGCCCAGCACCCTCATCGCCTCGACCCGGACGATACGCACCAGCACGGCCGTCGGCGCGAGGGCGAGGGCCAGGACCGGCAGTACGAAGGACTCGGCGCCGGCCGCTCCGGCCACCGGCAGCAGTTGGAGGCCGACGGCCAGCAGGGCGGTGAGCCCGGCGGCCAGGACGAAGTCCGGCACCCCGGCCAGGCCGGCGGTGACCACGGTGAACGCCAGCTCGCTGCGCGGGTGCCGGCCGTCGCGGGTGCGGACGGCGGCGAGCAGTCCGCCGGGCAGGGCGACGGCGAGGGTGACCAGGAAGGCGAGGCCGGCGATCTCCAGGGTGGCGGGCAGCCGGGTGCGGACCAGTTCCGCGACCGGCGTGCCGGTGACCAGCGAGGTGCCGAGGTCGCCGTGCAGCAGGCCGTCGAGGTAGTGCCGGTACTGGGACGGGAAGGGTGCGTCCAGGCCGAGTTGGTGGCGGCGGGCGGCCACCAGGGCCGGGGCGGCGTCCACGCCGAGGGCGGCGCGGACCGGGTCGCCGGGGACGAGCCGGACCATCGCGAACGAGGCGGTGAGCACCACGGCGAGGGAGACCGCCAGCCGGGCCGTGCGGCGGGCCAGGAAGGCCGTCCACGGGTGGCGCGCAACGTGGCGGAGGGACGACACGCCGGGCCCCCGGTTCATCGGTGCAGCCGGATGCTGGTGGGGACGAGTTGGCCGCCGAAGGTGGTGGCGAAGGTGGTGCGGTGGCCGTACACGGTGCTCCAACCGTCGGCGATCGGCAGGGCGTCGGCCGAGCGCAGCAGTGCGGCGGCGGCCCGGTTCCAGGTGCCGCAGCCGGTGGTGTCGGGCTCCCGGAGCGCCTGGGCGACCAGGGTGTCGTACTCGGGGTTGCTGACGGCCGCGAAGTTGAGGCCCCGGGCGGGGGTCGGACCGGAGAAGAACGGGATGAAGCCGACCGGCAGGGCGAAGCCGGGGGTGCTGCCGACCACGACGTCGAAATCGGCGGTCTGGTACATGGCGTTGACCAGGGCGGGCAGGCTCTCGGTGACCAGCTCGACGTCCGCGCCGAGCGCCGTCCAGGTGCGGGCCATCAGCTCGGCGGCGGGCGGCAGGGTCGGGCCGAGGTCCGGACTGGTGATCAGCCGCAGCCGCAGCCGGTGGCCGTCCTTGCCGAGCGGGCCGGTGCCGGTGCGGGTCCAGCCGGCGGCGCGCAGGGCCTCGGCGGCGTCCTGCGCGGGCAGGTTGGCGGCGGCGAGGTCGGCGTGGCAGACGGCTCCCTCGGCGCCGAAGTCGGTGGCGGGCCGGCCGGTGCCGCCGACGGCGACGTTGGCGAGGCCCTGGCGGTCGAGCGCGGCCACCAGGGCGCGGCGCACCGCCGGATCGGCGAGGGCCCGGCCGGGGCGCTGGTTGAAGAAGGTCAGCCCGACCACCGTCGCCACGTCCTCGGTGGCCAGGCCGTGGCCGGCGAGCCGGGCCCGGTCGGGCCCGTTCACGCTCGCGATGTCGACGCCCCCGGTGAGCAGCAGGTTGGCGGCGGTGGAGGCCTGGGCCACCACGGAGAGGACGATCCGGTCCGGCAGGCCGGGCGCGGCGGTGGTCGCCCCGCCCGGGCCCCAGGCGTAGCCCGCCCGGACGGTGAACTCGTAGGGCCCGCCGGGGGAGTAGCGGGTGAGCACGTACGGGCCGGTGCCCTGGGTGGTGCGGTCCAGCGCCTCGGGCCGGTCCAGGCCGGCGGGGCAGACGATCGGCAGCAGGCCGAGGGTGCGGGTGAGGAACGGGAAGGGCGTGGCGGTGGTGGCCGACACCGTGCCGGCGCCGTCGTCGGCCTTGGTGGTGAAGGGGACGTTCGGCAGGACGGTCTGGGCGCCGGCCAGCTGGTGGGCCGGGTCGCCCGCGTAGTCGAGGGCCCGGGCCACGGCGGAAGCGGTGAGCGGGGTGCCGTCGGAGCAGGTGATGCCCGCGCGGAGGGTGAAGGTGGCCGTGGTGGTGGTGGCCTGCCAGGAGGAGGCGAGGCCGGAGACCACGGTGCCGTCGGGTGCGATGTCGACCAGCGAGTCGTAGGCGTAGCGGGCCTGACTGGCGCCGAAGGCGGAGTACGGGTCAAAGCTCGGCGTCTCGCTGGACTCGGCGATCCGGACGGTGCCGTGGTCCACCAGGGGGGTGGTCGTCGAGGAGGTGGCGACGCCGCCGCAGCCGCTGAGCGGGAGGGCCGCGGCGGTGAGGGCGGCCGTCAGGGCGACCGGCGGGGTGCGTCGGGGCATGGCGTCATGGTGCCACCGGTCTTGGCCGTGGCGAGTCAACTGACGTGTACGGAACGCGCGTTCGAACGGTCCGGAGCGTCCTGGCGGCCTGGTCGGGAGCCATCGTCGGCGGCCGGGGCGGGTGATCATGATTCACCCGTTCGAGGGGTGTCGCAACCGGGGCGTCCTGGGCCGGGCCGCCCGGTGGTCGGTCGTCGCCAGGATGGTCCGCATGACGAACGAAACGGGCCGGGAGATCGGCCGACTGACGGACCGCTACTGGGAGTTCCTGCTGGCGCGCGACCCGATGCCGAGGGTCCGCCAGGGGCTCCCGGTCGAGACCTTGCCGGGGGCCTCGCTCGCCGAGGCCGAGGAGCGGGCGCGGTTCGCCGGGGGCGTGCTGGACCGGGTGCGGGTGCTCGGGGGCCCGGAGCCGTCCGGCGCCGACGCCGACACCGTCGCGTTCCTGGTCGGACTGGCCGAACAGGAGCTGCGCGCGTACCGGCACTACTGGCTGACGCCCGCGGCCACGCCGTATCGGCTGTTCCCGCTGTCGCTGTACACCGATGCGGTGCTGCGCGCCTTTCGCTTCGCCGAACCGCCGGACGCCGAGCGGTACTTGGGGCTGGTGCGGGAGCTGGCCGGGGTGGTCGGCTCGATCTGCGACAAGGTGGTGGGGCAGGCGGTGCGCGGCTTCCGGGTGCCGGCCCCGGCGCTGGCCGGAGCGCGCGCCACGCTCGCGGGCCTGAGGGAATCCGTCCCCCGCCGGGTGGAGGTGGCCGAGGACCGGATCGACGCGCTGGGGCCGAGGGCTCGCGGGCAGCTCCGGGACGGCGTACGGCGGCTGGTGGAAGGCGAGTTGACACCGGCCTTCGACCGGCTGCTCGCCGTCCTCGACAACCCGGCCTACCTGCTCGCGGCCCCGCAGGAGGTCGGCTGGGCACGGTACGAGGGCGGCGAGGAGGCGTACCGGGACTTCGTCCGGACCCACACCGGGGGCGACACCGCGCCCGAGCGGCTGCACGAACTCGGCCGCGAACAGTGCCGCGAACTCGCCGAGCGGATGCGGGAGGTGCGCGCGACGCTGGGCTTCCACGGCTCCGAGGCCGAGTTCCACGAGCGGCTGCGGACCGAGCCCCGGCTGTACGCCCGGACACCGGCGGAGGTCGAGGCCCGCTACCGGAGCCATCTCGACCGGCTGGCCCCGGTGCTGCCGCGCTGGTTCGCCATCCTGCCGGCCGCCCCGTACGGACTGGCCCGGCTGGACCCGGCGCTGGAGCCGGGGATGACCTTCGGGTACTACGAGGCGCCGACCGCCGCCGACCCGGTCGGGCGCTACCGCTACAACGGCTCCGACCTGGAGCGGCGGTCGCTGCTCGGCTCGGCCTCGCTGATCTACCACGAGCTGGCGCCGGGCCACCACTTCCACCTCGCCCGGCAGGCGGAGAACCGCACACTGCCCCAACTGCGCCGGGAGGTAGCCGAGTTCGGCGCGTTCAACGAGGGCTGGGCGGAGTACGCGGCGGGCCTGGGCTGGGAGGCGGGCCTCTACGAGGACCCGTGGGACGCCTACGGGCGCCTCGCCCAGGAGCGGTTCACCGCGCAGCGGCTGGTGGTCGACACCGGGCTCAACCTCGGGACGATGGGGCTGGCGCGGGCGCGGGACTTCATGCGCGCCAACTCGACCGAGGCGGACGGCCAGATCGCCTCGGACCTGCTGCGCTACTCGACGGATCTGCCCGGGCAGGCGCTCTCCTACCGGGCGGGCTTCCTGGAGTTCGGCCGGCTGCGGGCCGACGCCGAGGCGGAGTTGGGCGCCGGTTTCGAGGTGCGGGCCTTTCACGAGGCGGTGCTGGGGGGCGGGGCGCTGCCGTTCCCGGGGCTACGGCGGCGGGTGGTGCGGGAACTCGGCACCCATTGAGTTTGATGATCAGGTAATTGCGTCACCAAGTGTTCGAGTGTGCGGCGATTTCAGGTCACACCGGACGATCACGAACACCCGCATGAGTGAACCCGCCGGAAGCCGTTTGGCTCGGGCGGACATGGTTCGACTACGGTGGCCACGAGATCGGGTGGTGCGTGCCGGTGTCCGGGAATTCGGTTCGGTAGGTGAATTCCGGATTCCGAGGTGGAATGCTTTCGTCCGCCCGGCTGCGTCCTGCTCCGGTGTTCGCAGTGCCCGGGTTCCCTGTCATACGTATGCGTAGAGAGGATGGAGCATCATGCCGCCCGTAGTACCGCCCTTCCTGGTCGGCCTCATCGTCGCCCCCCTGGCCAAGCGTCTGCTGAAGCCCTTGGTGCGTGGGGTCGTCAAGACGTCCGTCGGCATCGCGATGGAGGTGAAGAAGGCGGCCCACGAGGCCGGGGAGAACATCCACGACCTCGCGGCGGAGGTGGCCGCCGACATGGTGGCCGCTCAGGTCGCCGCCGGTGAGACCGGAGGCCGCTCCGGTGACGGCCAGCGCGCCACCGGCAGCGGCGGCCCGAACGGCGCCAAGGACGAGCCCGCCGACCGCACCGAGGGGGATGCGAGGACCCCGAAGATCCGCGCGACCGCCGGCGCCGGCGCGGGCGCCGTCGCCGGAAAGGCGCACTGACGGCCCGTGAGGACCCGCGGCCGCCGCCAGGCGCGCAAGCCGATCGATTTCGACGGAATGCGCCCGGGCGGCGGCCGATCGCAGGGCCGTTCGGCCGCACAGATCCGCCATTCAGAAATTCCCGCTCCGTCGCGGTAGTCCGTCGTGTCCGTGACGGTTGCTCCGTGACCTCCGCAAACAGGTGATCGTACACATGCCATCGCTACTGGGTGCCGCAGCCGGATTCCGTTCGGTGGAATTGGACGCGAGCCCGCGCTCGGTCATTCCTGGCCGCCAGCGCTGGGACGTCAGGCTGGTGCTCGGACGGCCCCGGACGGCCGAATTCCTCGCCGCCGTGCTGCGCCGCGTTCCCGGGATCACCGAGGCCCGGGCCAACCCGGTCACCGGCGGGGTGCTCGTCCGGCACGACGCGCGGGTGCGCGCCACGGACGTCGGCCGGATCGTCCGCCGGGCCGTCACCCTGGTCGCGGAGGACCCGACCGGAGCGGGACGCCCGGCACCGGGCCGGCCCGGTGCCGCACCGGCCCCGCGGGCCGACCGCGGCCTGGTGGTGCGACCGGTGCTCGCCGTCGGCGGCGGGGTCGCGGCCGGGATCGCGCTGATCAAGGGCTCGGCGTTGAGCAGGCAGCTGGTCGCGGTGGGCGGGGTGGCCGCGGCGACCGCGGCCGTCCTCCGCAAGGCCTGGCGCAGAACCGTCGACGCCGCCCAGGAGGCGGCCGGGCCCGGCGCCGGACGCCACCCCCTGCTGGAGATCGTCGGACCGCACCGGGCCCGCCTCTACCGGGCGGCCGCGCTCTCGGTCTCCTGCCAGGTCTCGGAAATGGCGCTCGGCACCTTCCTCGGCTGGACCGGACTGGTCCTCATCAAGGGCGAGGCGGCGCCGCTGGTCAGCCTCGGCCTGACCACTGCGTCCGCCCAACTCTGGGGCCTGGCAGGCCTGGTGGCCGTCGCCTGCGCCGCCGTGGCGGGCCTCTCCTACCACTCGAACCTCCAGTGGCGCCGGCTCGGCCAGGACATCGAGCACGACTGGCGCAGCCACACCTACCGGCACGTCCAGCACCTCGAACTGGGGCACCTGGAGGGCGAACGGACCACCCGGGTGGCCGGCGCGCTCACCGACGACGTCGGCCAGCTCGGCGCCTTCTTCGCCGGCCCGGCCAACGACGTGCTGCAACTCGGCACCAGCCTGGCCCTCCTGGTGCCGGCCTTCCTGCTGCTGGCGCCGCAGATCGCCTGGATCGCCTTCCTGCCGATCCCGGTCATCGCCTGGCTGTCGCTGCGCCACCAGGACCGGGCCGCGGCCGACTACGCCGTCACCGGCGAGCGCCGGGCCAGGCTGGGCAGCCAGGTGATCAACTCGCTGGAAGCCAGTGCGACCGTCAAGAGCTTCTGCACCGAGGACCACGAGGCCGGACGCATCGACGAGTTGAGCGAGGCGGCCCAGGAGAGCACTCGGCAGACCGACCGGAGCACCATCCGCCACGCCGAGACCGTCCGGGCCTGCACCACCGCGTCGATGGCCGGCACCCTGCTGATCGGCGGCCGTTCGGTGCTCAACGGCACCCTGCGCTTCGAGGTGTTCAGCCCGCTGATCGGGCTGCCCCAGATGCTGCTGATGCGGATGAGCCGGCTCGGCGGCATCGTCGACCAGTACCAGCGCACCCTCTCCTCCTACGACCGGGTCCAGCGGCTGCGCGCCCTGCCCGTCGAGGCCGACGGCAGCGACGGGACGCTCGACCTCGCCGAGGTGCGCGGCGAGCTCGTCCTCGACGGGGTCACCTTCGCCTACCCCGGCCGGCCGGCGGCCCTGGAGGACCTCTCGCTCACCTTCCCGGCCGGGCGGGTGACCGCCCTGGTGGGCGCCACCGGCTCCGGCAAGACGACGATCGCCAAACTGCTGATGCGCTTCCAGGACGCCGAGTCCGGCAGCGTGCTGCTCGATGGACAGGACGTCCGGGACCTACGGCGGCACGACCTGCGCCACGCCATCGGCTTCGTCGCCCAGGACCCGTTCCTCTTCGACGGCAGCATCGCCGACAACATCCGTTACGGCAGCTTCGAGGCCTCCGACGAAGCCGTCGTGCAGGCCGCCACCATGGCCGAGGCGCACACCTTCATCGCCACGCTGCCGGACGGCTACGACACCCTGATCGGCGAACGCGGCGCCGCGCTCTCCGGCGGCCAGCGGCAGCGGATCGCCCTGGCGCGCGCGATCCTCAAGGACTCGCCGGTCGTCATCCTCGACGAGGCCACCTCCGCCGTGGACAACGAGACCGAGGCGGCCATCCAGCGCACGCTGCGGCTCTTCGCGGCCGACCGGACGATGGTCGTCATCGCCCACCGGCTCTCCACGGTCCGCCACGCCGACCGGATCTACGTCCTGGACAAGGGTGGCGTCGTCGCCGAACAGGGCACCCACGACGAACTGCTCGCCCAGCACGGACTCTACGCGTCCCTCTGGCAGCTCCAGGCCGGCGAACTCGCCGCCTGACCCAGCGAGCCGCGCCCGCCCGCCGGCCGACCGCGTGACCACACCGCGGTCGGCGCGGCCCGGTGCGTCCTGCCACCAAGCCTGCCCACACTCCCGGAGGTACCCCCATGTCCCGTCGCGACGGTGACGTCCTTCCCCTGACCGCGGCCCAGCGCGAGATCTGGCTCGCCGAGCAGCGCTCCCGGACGCCGATCCCGGGCTACCGCGTCGGCGAGTGCCTGGAGATCCACGGGCCGGTGGACCGGGAGATCTTCGAGACCGCGCTGCGCCGCGTCGTCGACGAGGTCGACGCCCTGCACGTGACCTTCGTCGACGACGGGGAGGGCCCGCGCCAGGTGCTCCGGGAGAGCTGGGACTGGGCCCCGGCCCACCTCGACCTCAGCGGGGAGGCCGACCCCCGGGCGGCGGCCGTGGCCTGGATGGAGCGGGACCTGCTGCGCCCGCTGGACCTCGCCCGTGACCCGCTGTTCGGCCACGCGCTGATCAAGGCGTCACCGACGGAGTACCTCTGGTACCTGAACTACCACCACGTGGTGCTGGACGCGATCAGCAGCTCCATGCTCCGGCAGCGGGTCGGCGAGGTGTACTCGGCACTGGTCGGGGGCGGCGCCGTCCCGCCGTGCCCGTTCGGCTCGCTGCGGGACCTGGTCGACAGCGACGCCGCCTACCGCGCCTCCACCGACTTCGCCGCCGACCGCGCCCACTGGACCGAGCGCTTCGCCGACCTGCCGGCCCCGACCCGGCTCGCCGACGGCCCCGCGACCGACCCGCACCTCGCCCTCCGGCTGGCCGAGGAGCGGCCACTGCGCCGCCCGGACGCCCTGCGGGCGGCGGCGGGCCGGGTCGGCGTCCGGTGGTCCCGGCTGGTGGTCGCGGCGACGGCGCTCTACGCCCACCGGCTGACCGGCAGCCAGGAGGTGGTGCTCGCCCTGCCCGTCACCGCCCGCCGCGGCGCCGACCGGGACCTGACGGCCGTGCCGGGCACCATGTCCAACGTGGTGCCGCTGCGGCTGACGGTGCGGCCGGACCTGCCCTGGCGCGAACTCGTCGCCCAAGCGGCGCGGGAGGTCGAGACGGCCGTCGCGCACGAGCGCTACCGCAGCGAGGACCTGCTGCGCGACCTCGGCGCCCCCGGCGGCATCGGGACGGCGTTCCCCCTGATCGTCAACATCATGGCCTTCAACTCCAGGCCGAGCTTCGCCGGGCACCCCGCCTCCGTGCACCACTTCGTGTCCGGCTCGACCACCGACCTCGCGGTCTGGGTCTTCGACTACCGGGACGGCAACCCGCCGCTGCTCCGGCTGCACGGCTCACCGCAGGCGTACGGCGAGGACGACCTCGCCGCCCACCAGCGGCGGCTGCTCGCCCTGCTGGACACCCTCGCGGACTGCGACCCGGACGTGCCGGTCGGCCGGATCGAACTGCTCACCGCCGAGGAGCGCCGTGAGCTGGCGGAGCTCGGCGCCGGGCCGGTGGCGCCGGCCCCGGCCGCGAGCCTGCCGGAGCTGTTCCGGGAACACGTCCGGGCGACCCCGGAGCTGACCGCGCTGGTGTGCGGCGAGGTCTCGCTGACGTACGCGGAGCTGGACGCGCGGGCCAACCGGCTGGCGCACGCCCTGATCGCCCGGGGAGCGGGCCCGGAGCGGCTGGTGGCGGTGGCCCTGCCGCGCTCGGCGGAGCTGGTGGTGGCGATCCTCGCCGTGCTGAAGACCGGCGCGGCGTACGTCCCGGTCGACCCCGAGTACCCGGCCGCCCGGATCGCGTACCTGCTCGACGACGCCCGGCCGGCCCTGCTGGTCACGGACTCCCACGGCGAGGGGCGGCTGCCCGAGCCCGGGCCGGTCGACCGGCTGGTGCTGGACGACCCGCGGACCGCCGCCCTGGTGGCCGACCACCCGGCGGACGACCCGATGGTGGCCGTCGACCCGCGCCACCCCGCGTACGTCATCCACACCTCCGGCTCCACCGGCCGGCCCAAGGGCGTCGCGCCGACCCACGGCGGCCTGCTCAACCTGCTCACCGACCTCCGGCGGCTGCGCTTCCCGTCGGCGGTCGAGGAGCGGCAGCGACTGCGGGTGGCCCTGACCACCTCGGTGTCCTTCGACGCCTCCTGGAACCAGCTGCTCGCCCTGTTCGCGGGCCACGAACTGCACGTCCTGGACCACGCGACCTGGACCGACCCGGAGGCCTTCGTCGGCTACGCCCGGCGCTGCGGACTGGACTACGTCGAGGCCACCCCCTCCTACCTGCACGACCTGGTGGCCCACGGACTGCTGGGGGACCAGGAGTGGCGCCCGGCGCTGGTCGCGGCGGGCGGCGAGGCCGTTCCGGAACAGCTGTGGGAGCGGCTGCGGGCAGTGGACGGGGTGACCTGCCTCAACCTCTACGGGCCGTCCGAGTGCACCGTCAACCCGGTGATCGCGTCCGTGGGCTCGAGCCCCCACCCGGTGATCGGCCGGCCCGCCACCAACGCCCGGCTGTACGTGCTCGACGGCGCCCTGCGGCCGCTGCCGGCCGGTGCGGCGGGCGAGCTGTACATCGCGGGCGCGGGGCTGGCCCGCGGCTACCCGAACCGGCCGGGGCTGAGCGCCGGGCGGTTCGTCGCGGACCCGTTCGGGCCGAGCGGTTCGCGGATGTACCGCACCGGCGACCTGGTGCGCTGGGACGCGTCCGGCAACCTGGAGTTCCTCGGCCGCACGGACGACCAGGTCAAGATCCGCGGCTTCCGCGTCGAACTCGGCGAGATCGAGGCCGTCCTCACCGAGCACCCGCAGGTCGCCCGGGCCGCCGTGCTGGTGCGCACCGAGCCGGAGCCCCGGCTGGTCGCCTACGCGGTGCCCGCGCCCGGCGCCACCGTGACCGGGACCGCCCTGCGCGACCACCTGCGGGACCACCTGCCCCGGCACATGGTGCCGGCCGCGTACGTGCTGCTGGACGCGCTGCCGCTGACCCCGAACGGCAAGCTCGACCGGCAGGCCCTCCCGGCGCCCGAGCGGCAGCCCGCCGCTCCGGGCCGCGCCCCGCGCACCGCGACCGAGCACCTGCTCGCCGGGCTGTTCGCCGAGGTGCTCGGGGTGGCCGAACCCGGGCTGGACGACAGCTTCTTCGACCTCGGCGGGCACTCCCTGCTGGCGACCCGGCTGGTCGCCCGGGCCCGCTCGATCCTCGGCGTGGAGCTGCGGCTCGGCGACCTGTTCGACGCGCCGACGGTGGCCGGACTGGCGGCGGCCGTGGACGTCGCGGGCCGGGCCCGCCCGGCGCTGGAGCGGCGCGAGCGGCCGCAGACCGTCCCGCTGTCGTTCGCCCAGCGACGGCTGTGGTTCCTGCACCGGATGGACGGCCCGAGTGCCACCTACAACATCCCGCTGACCCTGCGGCTGTCCGGGCACCTGGACCAGCGGGCCCTGGCGGACGCCCTGGCGGACCTGGTCGAGCGGCACGAGAGCCTGCGCACCGTCTTCCCCACGGTCGACGGCGTGCCCTGCCAGCGGGTGCTGGACCCCGACGAGGCCCGGCCGCGACTGCGGGTGACCGAACTCGACGAGCCCGAGCTGCCGGAGCGGCTGGCGCAGGCGGCCCGGTACGGCTTCGACCTGGCCGAGGAACCGCCGCTGCACGCCGAACTGTTCCGGCTGGCGGCCGAGGAGCACGTGCTGCTGCTGGTGGTGCACCACATCGCCGGCGACGGCTGGTCGACGGGGCCGCTCTCGCGGGACCTGACGACCGCCTACGCGGCCCGCGCCGAGGGCGCGAAGCCCGAGTGGTCGCCGCTGCCCGTCCAGTACGCCGACTACGCCCTCTGGCAGCGCGAGCTGCTCGGCGACGGCTCCGACCCGGACAGCCTGCTGAGCAGCCAACTCGCCTATTGGCGACAGAAGTTGGCGGGTCTGCCGGAGCAGATCGAGCTGCCCTTCGACCGGCCCCGGCCGGCCGCGACGTCCTACCGGGGCGCCCACCTGCCGGTGCGGATCGACGCCGAGCTGCACCAGGGCCTGCGCGCCCTGGCCCGCGACGGCGGCGCCAGCCTGTTCATGGTGCTCCAGGCCGCACTGGCCGCCCTGCTGGGCAAGCTCGGCGCCGGCACCGACGTCCCGATCGGCACCCCGATCGCCGGACGCACCGACGAGGCCGCGGACGAGCTGGTCGGCTTCTTCGTCAACACCCTGGTGCTGCGCACCGATCTCGCCGGCGACCCGTCGTTCACCGAACTGCTCGCCCGGGTGCGCGCCGACGCGCTCGCCGCGTACGCGCACCAGGACGTGCCGTTCGAGCACCTGGTGGAGGTGCTCAACCCGACCCGGACGCTGGCCCACCACCCGCTGTTCCAGACCATGCTCGCCCTGCAGAACGCGCCGCTCGGCACCTTCGACCTGCCGGGGCTGCGGGTGGTGGCCGACCTGGTCCACACCGGGACGGCCAAGTGCGACCTGACCTTCATCCTGGCCGAACAGCCCGGCGGGGACGGCCTGTCGGGCGTGGTGGAGTACAGCACCGACCTGTTCGACGCGGCCACCGTGACCGGCATCGTCGAGCGGTGGCTGCGGCTGCTGCGCGCCGTCGTCGCCGACCCCGGCCGGCGGATCGGCCGGATCGACGTGCTGTCCGCCGAGGAGCTCCGCGCGCTGCTCCCGGCGCGGACCGACCGGGCCGAGGACCGGGAGGAGAGCGGCCTGACCGGGCTGTTCGAGCGGCAGGTGCGGGAGACTCCGACGGCTGTCGCCCTCACGGACCGCGAAGTCACCTTGACCTACGGCGAGTTGAACGCGCGCGCCAATCGGCTGGCGCACGCCCTGATCGCCCGGGGGGTGGGCCCGGAGCAGCTGGTGGCGCTGGCGCTGCCGCGCTCGGCGGAGCAGGTCGTGGCGGTGCTCGCCGTGCTCAAGGCGGGCGGCGCCTACCTCCCGGTGGACCCGCGGTACCCGGCGGCCCGGATCGCCTACCTGCTCCGGGACGGCCGACCCGCGTTGCTGGTGACCACCAGCGGGACCGGCGAGCTGCCGGGCGCGGAGGGCGTGGACCGGCTGCTGCTGGACACCGCCGACCTGGACGGGCTGCCGGACACGGACCCGGCGGTCACCGTCGATCCCGGCCACGCCGCCTACGTCATCCACACCTCCGGCTCCACCGGCGACCCCAAGGGCGTCGTGGTCCCGCACCGCAACGTGGTGCGGCTGTTCCGGACCACCGAGGAGCTGTTCGGCTTCACCGCCGAGGACGTCTGGACGCTCTTCCACTCCTACGCCTTCGACTTCTCCGTGTGGGAGCTGTGGGGCCCGCTGCTGCACGGCGGCCGCCTGGTGGTCGTCGACCACGAGACCAGCCGCTCGCCCGGCCGCTTCCTGGAACTCCTCGCCCGCGAACGGGTGACCGTCCTCAACCAGACGCCCTCCGCCTTCTACCAGCTGATCCAGGCGGACGCCGAGGCGCCGTCGACCGGCCGTGAACTCGCCCTGCGCACCGTGGTGTTCGGCGGTGAGGCGCTGGAGCACGCCCGGCTGGCCGACTGGTACCAGTGGCACCCGGAGGACGCGCCGCGACTGGTCAACATGTACGGCATCACCGAGACCACGGTGCACGTCACCCACGCGGCGCTCGGTGCGTCCGGCACCGCCGCCGGGCAGATCGGCACCGCCCTCCCGGACCTGCGGACGTACGTCCTCGACGACGGCCTGCGCCCGGTCGCCCCCGGCGTCGCGGGCGAGCTGTACGTCGCGGGCCCCGGACTGGCGCGCGGCTACCTGAACCGGCCGGGCCTGACGGCGGGCCGCTTCGTCGCGGACCCGTTCGGACCGCCGGGATCGCGGATGTACCGCAGCGGCGACGTGGTGCGCCGGGCCGCCGACGGCAGCCTGCGCTACGTCGGCCGGGCCGACCAGCAGGTGAAGGTCCGCGGCTTCCGGATCGAGCTCGGCGAGATCGAGGCGGCACTGGCCGCTCACCCGGCCGTCGCCCAGACGGCCGTCCTGGCCCGCCAGGACCGGGCCGACGACACCCGGCTGGTCGCCTACCTGGTGCCCGCCGCGGGCGCCGCGCCGCGCCCGGCCGAACTGCGCGGCCACCTGGCCGAGCGGCTGCCGGAGTACATGGTGCCCTCGGCCTTCGTGGTGCTGGACGCGCTGCCGCTGACCACCAACGGCAAGCTGGACCGCCGGGCCCTGCCCGAGCCGGAGCTCACCCCGGCCGCCACCGGCCGCGCGCCGCGCACCCCGCAGGAGCAGGTCCTCTGCGAACTGTTCGCCGAGGTCCTGGGCGTGGCCTCGGCCGGCGTCGAGGACGGCTTCTTCGACCTCGGCGGCCACTCGCTGCTGGCCACCCGTCTGGCCGCCCGGATCCGCGCGACCCTCGGCGTGGAGATGCCGCTGCGCACCCTGTTCGAGGCGCCGACCCCGGCCGGCCTGGCCGCCGCCCTGGTGGCGGCCGGGCCGGCGCAGGCCGCCCTGGCCCGGCGCGAGCGCCCCGCGCGGATCCCGCTGTCGTTCGCGCAGCGGCGGCTGTGGTTCCTGCACCAGCTGGAGGGCGCCAGCGGGAACTACCACATCGCCCTGGCCTGGCGGCTGTCCGGGGAACTGGACCGGCGGGCCCTGGAGGCCGCCGTGGCGGACGTGGTGGCCCGGCACGAGAGCCTGCGCACGGTCTTCCCGGCGGTGGACGGCACTCCGTACCAGCGGGTGCTGGACGTCGTGGCGGCCCGCCCGCAACTGCTCGTCCGCCGGACCACCGAGGCCGAGCTGCCGGCCGCCCTGGCGGAGGCGAAGGCGCGTCGGTTCGACCTGGCGGTCGACGTGCCGCTGCGGATCGAGCTGTTCGAGCTGGCACCGGACGAGCACGTGTTCCAGCTGGTACTCCACCACATCGCGGGTGACGGCTGGTCGCTGGGTCCGCTCGCGCAGGGCCTGACCGCCGCCTACGCGGCGCGCTGCCGCGGCGAGGAGCCGCGGTGGGAGGAGCTGCCGGTCCAGTACGCCGACTACACCCTCTGGCAGCACGAACTGCTCGGCGACTCCACCGACCCGGACAGCCTGTTCGCCGGCCAGGCGGCCTACTGGGCCCGGCAGCTGGCCGGTCTGCCGGAGCGGATCCAGCTGCCCACCGACCGGCCCCGCCCGGCGGTCGCCTCGCACCGGGGCGGTTCCGTGCGCGCCCGGTTGGACGCCGAGCTGCACCACGGACTGCGCGAGCTCGCCCGCGCGCACGGGACCAGCCTGTTCATGGTGCTCCAGGCGGGGCTGGCGGCGCTGCTGAGCAAGCTCGGCGCGGGCGACGACATCCCGGTCGGCAGCCCGGTCGCGGGCCGGACCGACCAGGCGCAGGACGAGCTGGTCGGCTACTTCGTCAACACCCTGGTGTTCCGCACCGACACCTCGGGCGATCCGACCTTCGCCGAGCTGCTGGGCCGGGTGCGGGACACCGCGCTGGCCGGGTACGCCAACCAGGACCTTCCGTTCGAGTACCTGGTCGAGCTCCTGAACCCGTCCCGGTCGCTGGCGCACCACCCGCTGTTCCAGATCATGCTGGTGCTGCAGAACGCGCCCCGGGCCGACTTCGCGCCGCCCGGGCTGCACGTGGACGAGGTGCCGTCGGCGTCGACCACCGCCAAGCTCGACCTGATCTTCACCCTGTCCGAGCGGCTCGCCGAGGACGGCTCCCCGGAAGGGCTCGACGGGTCCGTCGAGTACACCAGCGACCTGTACGACCCGGCCACCGTCGAGACGATGCTCGGGCGGTGGGAGCGGCTGCTCCGCGCCGCGGTCGCCGACCCGCGACGGCGGCTCAGCCGGTTCGGCCTGCTCACCGCCGAGGAGCGCGGCGAGCTGACGGCGCTCGGCACCGGCCCGGCGGCCCAGGCCTTCACCGCCGGCCTGCCGGAGCTGTTCCGGGCCCAGGTGCGGGCGACCCCGGACGCCGTCGCGGTGGTGGGGCCGGAAGCCACGCTGACGTACGCGGAGCTGGACGCGCGGACGAACCGGCTGGCGCACGCCCTGATCGCGCGGGGTGCCGGGCCGGAGCGGCTGGTGGCGGTGGCGCTGCCGCGCTCGGCGGAGCTGGTGGTGGCGATCCTCGCGGTGCTGAAGTCCGGTGCCGCCTACCTCCCGGTCGATCCGGAGTACCCGGCCGCGCGGATCGGGTACATGCTGGACGACGCCCGGCCCGTCCTGGTGCTGACCGACGCCCGCACCCGGGGCCGGCTGCCGGAGACCGGTTCCGCCGGGTGGCTGGTACTCGACGAGCCGCAGACGGCCGCCCTGGTGGCGGGTTGTCCGGCGACGGACCCCGCGGTGGCCGTCGATCCGGACCACCCGGCGTACGTCATCTACACCTCCGGTTCCACCGGCAAGCCCAAGGGCGTGGTGGCGACGCACGGCGGCCTGTCCAACCTGTTCGCCGAGCAGCGAGCGCTGATGTTCCCCCAGGGGACGAAGCAGCGGCTGCGGGTGGGGATGACCACGTCCGTGTCGTTCGACGCCTCCTGCGACCAGATGTCGTGCCTGTACGCGGGCCACGAGCTGCACGTCCTGGACGAGGCGACCTGGACCGACCCGAACGCCTACCTCGACCACGCCGCGCGGGTCGGGCTGGACATCCTCGGTGCCACCCCGTCGTACGTTCAAGTCCTCGTCGCGCATGGTCTGCTGGACCATCCGCAGTGGCGTCCGCTGTTGCTCGCGCTGGGCGGGGAGAGCGTTCCCGAGCAGCTGTGGGAGCGGTTGCGGGCGGCCGACGGTGTGACCTCCCTGAACTACTACGGGCCGACCGAGTGCACGGTGGAGTCGGTCTTCGCACCGCTGGAGTCGAGTGAGCGCCCGGTGATCGGCCGGCCGCTCGGCGGTGTCCGCCTGCACGTGCTCGACGCCGCCCTGCAGCCGGTGCCGGCCGGTGTGCCCGGTGAGCTGTACATCGCCGGCGCGGGCCTCGCACGCGGCTACCTGAACCGGCCGGGGCTGACGGCCGGGCGGTTCGTGGCGGACCCGTTCGGGCCGAGGGGCTCGCGGATGTACCGCACCGGTGACCTGGTGCGGTGGAACCCGGCCGGGAACCTGGAGTTCCTCGGCCGCACCGACGACCAGGTCAAGCTCCGGGGATTCCGGATCGAACTCGGCGAGATCGAGGCGGCACTGGCGGAACACCCGCAGGTCGCGCGGGCCGCCGTGATCGTCCGGCAGGACCGGGCGGAGGACCCGCGCCTGGTCGCCTACCTGGTGGCCGCCACCGGGGCGGAGCCCCGGCCGGAGGAGCTGCGGGCGCACCTGCGCGAGCGGCTGCCGGACTACATGGTGCCGACCGCGTACGTCGCCCTCGACGCCCTGCCGCTGAACACCAGCGGCAAGCTCGACCGGCGCGCCCTGCCCGAGCCCGGCTCCAGCACGACGCCGGTCGGCCGGGCAGCGCACACCCCGCAGGAGCAGATCCTGTGCGGGCTGTTCGCCGAGGTCCTCGGCCTGCCGCAGGTCGGCGTCGACGACGACTTCTTCGACCTGGGCGGGCACTCCCTGCTCGCCACCCGGCTGGTGGCCCGGGTCCGGACCACCCTGGGCGTGGAGCTGGCGCTGCACACCCTGTTCCGCAACCCGACCGTGGCCGGGCTGGCCGCCGGGCTGGGCGGGGCGGACCGGGCGCGGCCTGCCCTGGAGCGGGCGGAGCGGCCCGAGCTGGTGCCGCTGTCCTCCGCCCAGCGCAGGCTGTGGTTCCTGCGCCAGCTGGAGGGCGCCGCCTCGGTCTACAACATGCCGCTCGCCTGGCGGCTCTCGGGACCGCTGGACCTGGCGGCCCTGGAAGCGGCACTCGGCGACCTCGCCGACCGGCACGAAACCCTGCGCACGGTCTTCCCGGCCGCGGACGGCACGCCGTACCAGCGGGTGCTGGCCGTCGGAGCGGCGCGTCCGGGGCTGACGGTCACCCCGGCGGACGAGACGGCCCTCCCGGAGCTGCTGGCCGGGGCCGCCGCGCGCGGCTTCGACCTCGCGGTCGAACCGCCGCTGCGCGCCGAGGTGTTCGAGCTCTCGGCGGACGAGCACGTGCTGCTCCTGGTGATGCACCACATCGCCGGTGACGGCTGGTCGCTGGGCCCGCTGGCCGCCGACCTGGCCACCGCCTACGCGGCGCGCCGCCGGGGCGAGGAACCGCGGTGGGCGCCGCTGCCGGTGCAGTACGCCGACTACACCCTGTGGCACGACCGGCTGCTCGGCGACCGCGACGACCCCGCGAGCCCGTTCGCCCGGCAGACGGCCTACTGGACGGAGCGGCTGGCCGGCCTGCCCGAGCAGATCCGGCTGCCCGCCGACCGGCCCCGCCCGGCGACCACCTCGTACCGGGGCGGGCACCTGGCGATCGAGCTGGACGCGGAACTGCACGGCGCCCTGGTGCGGCTGGGCCGGGAGCACGGGGCCAGCGTCTACATGGTGCTCCAGGCCGGGCTGGCCGCACTGCTGGACAAGCTCGGCGCGGGCACGGACATCCCGGTCGGCAGCCTGATCGCCGGCCGTACCGACCAGGCGCTGGACGACCTGGTCGGCTTCTTCGTCAACACCCTGGTGCTCCGGACGGACACCAGCGGCGACCCGAGCTTCGCCGAGCTGCTGCTCCGGGTCCGGGAGGGGGCGCTCGGCGCGTACGCCCACCAGGACCTGCCGTTCGAGCAGGTCGTCGAGGCCCTCAACCCCTCCCGGTCGCTCTCCCGGCAACCGCTGTTCCAGGTGCTGCTGGCGCTGCAGAACGTGCCGCGCACCGAGTTCGCGCTGGACGGTCTCCGCTCCGAGATCCTCCTGTTCCGCACGCCCACCGCGATGTTCGACCTCGGCTTCCACCTGCTGGAGCGTGGCGGCACCGGCGGGCCGGCCGAGGGCATCATCGGGCGGGTCGAATACAGCACCGACCTGTTCGACCAAACCACGGTGGAGGCACTGGTCGCCCGGTGGCTGGGGCTGCTGGCCGCGGTGGTCGCCGAGCCGGACCGGCCGCTGAGCCGGATCGACGTGCTGACCGCCGAGGAGCGGCACGAGCTGCTGGTCGCCCGCAACGACACCGCGCGTCCGGTCTCGTCGGAGGGCCTGGCGGCCCTGTTCGAGGCGCAGGTCCGGGCGACCCCGGAGGCCCCGGCGGTGCTGTTCGAGGACACCGCCCTGACCTACCGCGAGCTGAACCGCCGGGCCAACCGCCTGGCGCACGCGCTGATCGCGCGCGGGGTCGGGCCGGAGCGGGTCGTCGCGCTGCGGCTGCCGCGCTCGGCCGAGCTGGTGGTCGCCGTCCTCGCGGTGCTGAAGACCGGCGCGGCGTATCTGCCGGTCGACCCGGACTACCCGGCGGCCCGCATCGCGTACATGCTGGAGGACGCCCGGCCGGCCGTGGTGCTGGACGACCCCGCGGCCGTCACGCCGTCCGACGAGCAGCCGGACCACGATCCGGCCGTCGTCGTGGACGCGCGTCACCCGGCCTACGTCATCTACACCTCGGGCTCCACCGGCCGCCCCAAGGCCGTGGTGATGCCCGCCGCCGGACTGCTGAACCTGCTGGCCTGGCACCACCGGGCCGTCGGCGGCGAACCCGGCACGCGCACCGCGCAGTTCACCGCGATCAGCTTCGACGTCTCGGTGCAGGAGGTGCTCTCGGCGCTGCTGTACGGCAAGACCCTGGTGGTGCCGACCGAGGAGCAGCGCCGCAGCGCCGAGCTGTTCGCACACTGGCTGGACCGGCACCAGGTGGCCGAGCTGTTCGCACCCAACCTGGTGATCGAGGCGCTGGCCGAGGCCGCCGAGGAGGCCGGGCTGGAGCTGCCGGCCCTCCGGCTGGTCGCCCAGGCCGGTGAGGCGATGCGCCTGGGCACGGCGGTGCGCCGCTTGCAGGCCGGCCGACCTGGCCGGGTGCTGCACAACCACTACGGGCCCGCCGAGACCCATGTGATCACCGCCTACCCGTTGCCGGCCGACCCCGCCGACTGCCCGCTGCCGGTGCCGATCGGCCGCCCGATCGACAACTGCCGGGTGTACGTGCTGGATCCGGCGCTTCGGCCGGTCGCCCCCGGGGTGCTGGGGGAGCTGTACCTGGCCGGGGCGGGCCTCGCCCGCGGCTACCTGAACCGGCCCGGGCTCACCGCCGGGCGCTTCGTCGCCGACCCGTACGGCCCGGCGGGAGCGCGGATGTACCGCACCGGGGACCTGGTGCGCTGGCGGGCCGACGGCGAGCTGGAGTTCGCCGGCCGGGTCGACCACCAGGTGAAGGTCCGCGGGTTCCGGATCGAGCCGGGCGAGATCGAGGCCGAGCTGACCGCCCACCCGGGCGTCGCCCAGGTGGCCGTGCTCGCCCGCGAGGACCGGGGCGAGACCAGGATCGTCGCGTACGTGGTGCCCTCGGCGCAGCAGCCGGCCACCACGGCGGCACTGGCGGCCTACCTGCGCGAGCGGCTGCCGGACTACCTGGTGCCGTCCGCGTTCGTGCTGCTGGACGCGCTGCCGCTGACGCCCAACGGCAAGCTGGACCGCGCCGCCCTGCCCGCGCCCGAGGCAGTGGCCACGGCGACGAGCCGGGCGCCGCGCACCCCGCAGGAGCAGATCCTGTGTGGGCTGTTCGCCGAGGTGCTCGGCGTACCGCAGGTCGGGGTCGACGACGACTTCTTCGACCTGGGCGGGCACTCCCTGCTCGCCACCCGGCTGACCGCGCGGGTGCGCTCGGTGCTCGGCGTGGAGCTGGGACTGCGCGCGCTGTTCCAGGCGCCCACCGTGGCGGGCCTGGTCGAGGCACTGGCCGGGGCGGCCCGCGCCCGCCCGGCGCTGACCGCGCACGAGCGGCCGGAGGCGGTGCCGCTCTCCTTCGCCCAGCGCCGGCTCTGGTTCCTGCACCGAATGGACGGCAGCGCCGCCACTTACCACATCCCGCTGGCGCTCCAGCTGACCGGAACGCTCGACCGGGCGGCACTCGACGAGGCGCTGGCCGACGTGGTGGCCCGGCACGAGAGCCTGCGCACGGTCTTCCCCGAGGCCGACGGCGTCCCGTGCCAGCGCGTGCTGGACCCGGCCGAGGCCCGACCCCGGGCGCGGCTGACCGAGGTGTCCTCGAGTGAACTGCCCGAGCGGCTCGCCGAGTTCGCCCGGCAGCCGTTCGACCTGGCCGCGGAACCCCCGCTGCGGGCCGAGCTGTTCGCGCTCGCACCGGACGAGCACGTGCTGCTGCTGGTGATGCACCACATCGCCGGTGACGGCTGGTCCACCGGTCCGCTGGCCCGCGACCTGGCCGAGGCGTACGCCGCCCGCTGCGAGGGCCGGGCGGCGAGCCGGCCGGCCCTGCCGGTGCAGTACGCCGACTACACGCTGTGGCAGCGCGAGCTGCTCGGCGACGCCGCCGACCCGCAGAGCCGCTTCGCCGAGCAGCTCGACTACTGGCAGCGGCAGCTGTCCGACCTGCCGGAGCTGCTCCAGCTGCCCGTCGACCGCCCGCGCCCGGCCGTCGCCGGCTGGCACGGGGACCACCTCGGCCTGGAGCTGGGCCCCGAACTGCACGCCGCCCTGGCGGAGTTGGCGCGGCGCTCGGGGGCGAGTCTGTTCATGGTGCTGCAGGCGGCGTTGGCGGCGCTTTACACCCGGCTGGGTGCGGGGACGGACATCCCGATCGGCAGCCCGATCGCCGGCCGTACTGACGAGGCGCTGGACGAGCTGGTCGGGTTCTTCGTGAACACGCTGGTGCTGCGCACCGACACCAGTGGCGATCC